>CAZLDA010000507.1:0-3135 GCA_964557875.1 uncultured Pseudomonadales bacterium
CCACGAGCGCGAATCGATCTCGCGGAACGGCTTGTCGCCGATCATCACCGTGGCGTCGCTCGCGCCCTTCGCATGCATGCAGGGCCAGCGCGAACGGCCGGCCGGCGACGGATTCTCAGGAAAGCGCGCGGGAACGATGTGCGAGTGAACGTCGATGAGGTCCACGCCGCTACGCCTTCGGCACACGCACGATCAGACCATTCAACTCGTCGCGCACCTTGATTTGACAGCCGAGACGGCTGAACTGCGTCGGCTCGTCGGCAAACTCGAGCATGTCGAGCTCCGATTGCTGCGGAGGTGTGAGGCGCCCAAACCACTCGGCGTCGACGTACACGTGGCAGGTGGCGCAGCTCATCACACCGCCGCATTCACCGACGATGCCCTTGATGCCGTTGCTGAGCGCCAGCTGCATCAGGTTGATGCCGTTGGATGCATCGATGCGCCGTTCGGCTCCATCGGACGTGATGTACGTGATCGTCGGCATTACAGCATCGTGCTGCCGCCGTTGACGCTGATCACCTGCCCCGTTACGAACGATGCTTCATCACTGGCGAGGTACGCCACCATCGACGCCACCTCTTCCATTTCGCCGGGGCGCCCCATCGGAATGACGTCGGTGAACTTCTCGATCAGCGCGTTGCCCGTGCCCATCAGCTTCTTGACGGGTGGCGTCGCGACCATACATGGCGCAACGGTATTTACGGTGATGCCTTGTTTTGCGAATTCCCGCGCGAGTCCGGTCGTCAGACCGTGCACTCCGCCTTTCGCCGCGTTGTACGCTGCATGATCCCAAAGACCGTTGCGCACCGAATCCGCGCCGATGTTGACGATGCGACCACGGCCCTGCTGCAGCATCACCGGCAACACGGCATGACAACACCACAGCGTGGTCCACAGGTTGCGGTTCATCGTCTGGTGCAGCGTTTCCGAGGTGTGTTCGAGGAATGGCCGTATCACCCCGCCGCCAGCATTGTTCACGAGCACATCGATGGCACCGAAATGCTGCTTCGTCTTGTCGACCATGTCGCGCACGACGGCTTCCACCGACAGGTCACCGACGTGACCGATCGTGCCGTCGCCGAGTTCGCGCACCATTGCATCAACGTTGGCCTGCACCACGTCGGCAACCATCAGCTTCATTCCGTCTGCGTGTAAACGTCGCGCGATGACGCCGCCAATGCCGCTGCCGGCACCCGTGACGATGCCGACCTTCCCTTTGAGGCTGTTCATGACGCGAGCGGCTCGATGGCGCCTTTAGAGGCGAAACCCGGTTCCGGCACGGCGCCCCAGAAGTCGATCGACTTCAATCCCGGCGGCAACAGCCGGGGCTGGCGCGGATTCAGTTCTGGAAACTCCTCCATTCCGAAACTGTATTCGAGCGTCAGTCCGTCAGGGTCGAGGAAGTAGAGGAACACCGATTCCGACGGCGGATGCCGCCCCGGCCCGAAAACGATCGGCACCTGGGCTTTCTTCATGCGATACATCGCCCGGCCGATGTCGTCCATGTCGGTGACCATGAAGTTGACGTGGTTCAGCCGGTTCTCGCCGGCGTTGCCGAGCCCGAACGAGTGATGCAGCGGATTCGGGAAACACCGCATGAACGTCACCGTGCCCTCGATTCGATCCGAGGCACGGAAGTTCAGCTGCTCGAGGAAGAACTGCTCGGCCGCCTTGTGATCCTTCGCGAACAACACCATGTGCCCGAGGCGCGCGATCTTCGCCGCGCTCGGCACGAATTCCGACGCGGCTTTGCGCAACGAATGAAAGTACTCGAACGTAGCGCCGGTGTTCGGTTCGGTGACGCGGAACGCGTCCGATATTCCGAGCGCCTCGCACTCCGCGGCGGCAACCGGATGCGGCTCGATGTCGAGCGACTGCAGATGGCCACGAATGTTCGCAACGTCCTTAGCCGACTCCATCTCCCATCCCACGCGACGCAACCCGACTGCGTCGGATTGATGCAGCACGACGTCGTGATGGCGCTCACTGCAGCGAAACAGGTGTTCGCCGTTCAGCGCGTTTCCCGCGGGCATGAGGCCGACGAAGTCGCGGTAGAACTGCGCGGACCGCTCCACGTCGGAGACGTTCAGCGCCACATAGCCCAGGCGGCGGTATCTGAAATCCAGCGGCACGTTGCCTCCTTAGATGATGATGCTGACCTTGCCCTGCGCGTTGATGTCGTCGGTATCGATGAACGACGTCTTGTTGCGGATTCTGATGGCGCCGGCATCGACGCACAGTTCGTACCGATGGTGCCCGAGGTACGTTTCGGTGACTCCGCGCTTGCTGCGATAGGTGACGAAATTCGATGTCGCCATGAAGGAATCGTCAGCGCCGCCGAGAATGCGCACGTTCGACACCATCCGGCGGCAACGCGAATGCGGAAACTCCACGTGCGCATTCTTCTTGCCGAGACGCTTCACCCGTTCGGTAAGCCGGTGATAATCGTCGGCCACGTAAAACAGCGTGGTCGCGGGGTCCGCATCGTCGTTCGAACCGGCCGGCGGCACGAGATAGCGCGCGCCCGGCACGAACAAACCGAGCCATTCCTCCAGACGCCACTCGTCGAGCAGTGCCGCTTCCAGATAGAGGAAATCTTCGAGTTCGGCGCGGGTCACGCTCAGCGCCTTCGCCTTCACGGCCGGCGCGCTCACGATTGCGCCCCCGAGATGCGCCGGTTCCACTCGCGCCAGAACACGCGCATCTGCGCTTCGTCCTCGATGATCGGATCCGCCTCGTTCATCCCCTTCGAGATGTCGTTCCAGCCCGCCATCGCGGCGTTGTTGTAGCCGCGCTGGCACAACGCGAGCGCTTCGCAGTCGTCGGGCGTCGCGAAGCCGCCGGGACCGAGAAACTCGAGGTAGTTGTACAAACGCCGCTCGCGCATCACCGGGTCCTCGTCTTTCGGCGCCAAAGCCCACGCGCTGACGTTCTGTTGCCCGGGCGCCACGGGAAAGAACGTGCGCACCGTTACCGCCATGATGTCGTTGATGACGAGGTTCGGGAAAATCAGCATGTTGCGGTTCTGATACGCGATGCGTTCCGCGCGCGCCTTGCCGAACCGCTTCTCGAGGCGCATGCGGATCTCCGTCGTATCCGCATCGCCCTTCTCACCCCACGCCTTCACCGGTTTCG
>CAZLDA010000507.1:3145-3406 GCA_964557875.1 uncultured Pseudomonadales bacterium
GGCAGCCAGCTCGGCGTAACGGCGGTAGCCCTCCGGTTTCGCCACCGGCCGACCCCACGGCGCGCCGTATTCGATGACGGTATGGCCGTTGCCGAGATCGTTGGGCTTGTTCACCGTCGTCAGGTTCTCACCGAGTTGGCCGCCCGACGCCATCACGTAGTCGAAGTACGTCGCGTGCGTGGGCATGCCGTGATAACCGTCGATGCTGTTCTCGCAGAGGAGTTTCCAGTTCGCGGCGAAGCCGTATTCCTGAGTGCCGCC
>CAZLDA010000508.1:0-3401 GCA_964557875.1 uncultured Pseudomonadales bacterium
TGGAGAGATTCGAACTCCCGACATCCTGCTCCCAAAGCAGGCGCGCTACCAGACTGCGCTATACCCCGATCGAAACCAACGATAGGCAGCTCAATGATCGCCTGCCGCAGTGGCGCGGCCGCATGATACTCACCGCTATTTTTAGCGTCAAACCGCGAGCTTGCGCACGACTCCGCAACACGCAGTGTAGAATTTCGCGCGAATTCCCCTCCGAACGCTCACAAGCCAACTCATGACCGCACAGATTCTCGACGGAAATGCCATTGCAGCACGGTCGCGAAAGGACGTTGCCGCGCAGGTCGAAACACGCGTCTCCAAGGGGCTCAGGCGGCCGGGGCTCGCAGTCATTCTCGTCGGCGACGATGGTCCTTCGGCGATTTATGTACGCGCCAAGCAGAAGGACTGTGCGGAAGTCGGTTTCAAATCGGACGTTCGACACCTTCCAACAGATACGCCACATGCGGAACTGGTTCGCCACGTCGACGAGTTGAACGCCGATCCGACGATCGACGGTCTGCTGGTGCAGCTGCCTCTGCCGCAGCAGATCGACAGCACCGATATTCTGGAGCGAATCCTGCCGCACAAGGACGTCGACGGATTTCATCCGTACAACATCGGAAGACTGGCGTTACGACAACCCGTGCTTAGGTCCTGCACGCCAAAGGGCATCATGCAATTGCTGGAACACACGGGAATCGCGATTCGCAGTCTGAACGCGACGATCGTGGGCGCGTCGAACCAGGTGGGCCGTCCGATGGGACTGGAACTCCTGCTTGCCGGCTGCACTGTGACGATCGCACACAAGTTCACGTATGACACCGAGCGACACGTGCGCTCGGCGGACATCCTCGTGTCCGCCACCGGCAAACAGGGTCTCATCAAGGGCGATTGGATCAAAGACGGAGCCATCGTGATCGATGTAGGCATCACCCGCGACGCGGACGGACGGCTCCATGGCGACGTCGAGTTCACCGAAGCGCGGAAGCGCGCAAGCTGGATCACGCCTGTTCCCGGTGGTGTGGGTCCGATGACCCGCGTCGCAATACTGCAGAACACGCTGTACGCGGCCGAGCATTTCCATTCGTGAAATGCAGCTTCATTTCCGACCTTCACCTAGATTCGGCGACTCCGGAACGAGTTGAAGCCTTCAAACGGTTTCTACGCTACGAAGCCACTCACAGCGACGAGCTGTATCTACTCGGTGACCTGACCGAGGTATGGATCGGCGACGACGACGACTCGCCGTTCGCTCTGGCGATCACTACCGAGCTGCGCGACGCCGCGAAGCACTGCTGCATTCGCGTGATGCACGGCAATCGCGATTTTCTGATCGGCGAGAACTTCGCTCGATCGACCGGCATCGAGCTCATAGACGATCCATTCCTGATCGAACGCAACGGCCAACGCCTGCTCTTGTCTCATGGCGACGCGTTGTGCATCGACGACATCCCCTATCAACGAACGCGCGAACTGCTGCGCTCACAAGCGTGGCAGGACGAAGTGAAGGCGATGCCACTCCCCGAACGGCGCTCGATGGCGGCCGCAATGCGTGCGCAGAGCCGCAACTCAAATGCCAACAAGCCGAGCAATATCATGGACGTGGCTGACAGCGCCGTCGCCGGGGCCGTCTCTTTGCATCGCGCTGCCGTCCTGGTACATGGCCACACGCACCGCCCCGGAATCCATGCGATCGGAACAACTGCAAAGCGCTATGTACTCGGCGACTGGAATCGGTGCGGTTGGGTGTTGCGCTTCGACGGGTCGTTCACGCTCGTGCGATTTCCGCTGGCGGGCCGCTGTGAAATCTGAGCTGCGAGTCGGGCTCGTTGACTAGTTCTCTGTCGCAACCAACGAATGCACTAAGGCGCGTATCGATCGGATTATCACCTGCATAACCACTAGCCAACGCGAGATACACACCGGCGTGTCGTGCTTCGGACTCGAGCAGTCGCCGATAAAATGCCGCTAGGCGCCCGTCGAATCGTTCGGCCAGACCACCAAAACGCTCGCAAGAACGCGCCTCTACGACGGCACCGACGAGCAGAGTATCGATCAGGCGTCCGGGTTCCGACGTACGAATCAGTGCTCGCATTGCACCCGCGTAGCGTCCCGGCGTGAGATGTCCGTACTCGAGACCGAGCGAGTCCATCATCGACAACACCTGCTCGTAGTGACGCAGTTCCTCTCGAGCGAGACGCGACATCCGACGCAACAGTTCTGGTTTATCGACGTAGCGATACAGCAAGCTCAGCGCCGTTCCCGCGGCCTTTTTCTCGCAATTGGCGTGATCGATCAGCAAGGTTCGCAAGTTTGCCGTAGCGGCGGCGTACCAACTCTCCGGCGTAGCGCACTCCAGCAGCGCGCGTGCATTAAAGAGCGCTGCCATTAGGAGTCCACCGGCGTGTGGAAGCTACGTTCGAAGTAAGCCACCGATCGAACGTGGAATTCCGCGTCGATCGCGTTACGCACGACGATCGGGGCCGCTCGATTCGGGTCCACCGCAACAAGCCCCACTTCCATCACGGAATGCAGATCGCGCGCTTTGCGTCGCAAAAGTTCGTAACCCAACGTCAGCGCAGATGCCGACGCGGGTAACTCGATCCTCATGGCCCGCGCCGCGTCGCGCAGCGTCTGTTCATCCGATACGGCGACGAACACCGCGGTAGCCTGATCACGCAGCGAATACAGCCGCGACCAGACCCGTTCCCGCTGATCTTCGGTGTACACATTCCACGCGACGATCTCGTGGGAGAAGCGTTTGCAGCCACGGCAAACGAGATCGCCGTACGTCGTCGAACAAATGCCGACGCACGGCGTTGATCGCATGAGTCTCGACATGAATTCCAACCCGTTGTCAGCGCGAGCGCAGTACCACTTCGACCTGCAAGCGACGCAATCCGGTACGCAGCGTTCGCAATGCGTCCTTGCTGCAGACGACATCGGGATTGTAGAGGAGCGAATCGAGATGAGCGACGAGCGGCGCAATGTCCCCCGGAGCGCGATTGCGCGCTGCGTTCACACGCAACAGAAAGCGAGCTGGAGTTTCTTCCGGCGCACGCGTCAGCCCGCTGCGTACGAGCCGTTGTGCAAATCGGCGGAATATCCGTAGCGCTGGATGATCCGGCATTGGTCGTCGCCGCCAGAACAGACTGACAACGACGAGCGCGAGGCTGACGCCCCCACCGAGCAACATCGCAACACCGACGCGCGTCGGTGTCACTTTCCCCAAGAGATCGGCGAGATAACGCGCCTGCAATTCGGTGTCGTATCCGACTACCCACAGGTTCCAGCGATGCTGCATCGACTCGAACAGGTACACCACGTCGCGCAGTCCGGGTACGCCCTCAAATCGCGCGCCAGTGACGGACGACAACACTTCGCGATCCGCTTCCGAAAGCGCG
>CAZLDA010000509.1:0-3400 GCA_964557875.1 uncultured Pseudomonadales bacterium
TTGCGATCGGCATCTACTTCGCCTTAACCGCCGCGGCGGAAGTGCTCCTGCAAACACAACTGCAGCGGCAGATCGAGGGAACGGCGCGAGCCACCGTTACGTCGCTTGCCAAGATGGCGCAGCACGCCTGCGAACCGGCGTTTCTGCTCTTCATCGGCGCGGTCGCGCAGGTGTGGTCGTTCAACGCGGCCTTCGCCGGGGTGGCTGCAGTTACCCTTGCGCTGGCGATCGTGTTTGCAACGCTTGCGCCCGCGCAGGGTCGTTAGCGGGGCTTAGCGAATAGCGCGCGCTTTCTTCGCAGCCGGGCGCCCAGCACACTTCGCGAGCCACGCTTCCACCTTGGGCCATTCCGCCAGGCTGAAGCGGCCGGCCGATGCCCAGTTGAGCACACAAGCGACGTTCAGATCGGCCACCGTGAAGCGATCGCCCAGCACGTACTCGTGTTTCGCCAGGTGATCGTTCAGCACGCCGAGCGGCTTGCGGATTTCGTCGAAGTACTTCGCCGCCACCGCCTCGTCCTTGGTCATTCCCATCATGCCGGTGCGCGCGAACAGCGCATTCAGCAGCGGTTTCTCGATTTCGGTCATTACCCAGAAGCTCCACTGCGTGGCATGCGCTTCTTCGGCCGCATTCTTCGGCGCCAGGTCGCCGCCGTACTTTTTGGCGAGATACAGGTTGATCGCCATCGACTCCCAAACGATGAGGCCGTCGTCATCGATGGCCGGAATGCGTTGGTTCGGATTGATCGCCTTGTACGCATCGGACTTCGTGTCCGTGCCGAAGCTCGTGGCAACGTGTTCGTACGGCACGCCGCACTCCTCGACCATCCACAGCGTTCTCGCGGTGCGGCTCTGCGGAACGCCATAAACCTTCAGTTTGCTCATCGGTTGTCTCGTCTTGTGGTTGCTGTCGGCGCGGGATCATACAATCGCGGCTTCATCCGAGTAAGCGCCCTTCCCATGAATCCGATCCGGCCATGAACCCGGTCCGCCCATGAATCCGATCCTGCGCGACATCATCGATCTGCTCGACGTGGAGCGCATCGAGGAGAATCTCTACCGCGGCCGCAATGCCTCCGAATCGGAACACGTCTTCGGCGGACAAGTGCTCGCGCAGGCGATCGCGGCGGCTTACCGGACGATCGAAGACACACGTCAACTGCATTCGATCCACGCGTACTTTCTGCGCCCCGGCGACTGGAACGCGCCGATCCTCTACGAAGTCGACCGCATCCGCGACGGCAAGAGCTTCACCACGCGCCGCATCGCGGCCATTCAGCATGGCCGCGCGATCTTCAGCATGAGTTCTTCGTGGCAGAGAGACGAACCCGGGCTCGAACACTCGGTGGCGATGCCCGACGTGCCGACGCCGGACTCGCTGCGCTCCGACAAAGAGGCCTACGCGGAGATTGCGAAGGTGCGGCCCGAGGTGAAACGTTTTGCGTACCGCTTCGACGCGATCGACAGCCGTCAGGTGGAGAACATCCTGATGGGCAACACCAGTCAGGTGCATCCGCCATACAAGCACACGTGGTTGAAGACGCGCGACCCGTTACCCGACAACCCCGAAGTGCATCTATGCATGCTGGCGTACATGTCCGACCTCGACTTCATGAGCACGTCGATGCTGCCGCACGGCCGCCATCCGGGCGAAGGCAACTTCCAGGGTGCGAGCCTCGATCACGCACTGTGGTTCCATCGGCCGTTCCGCGCCGATGAATGGCTGTTGTTTGCGAAGTCGAGCCCGAGCGCGTCAGGCGCGCGCGGTTTCGTGCGGGGTCAGTTCTTCAATGCGCGCGGCGCCCTCGTGGCGACCGCGGCGCAAGAGTGTCTGATCAGGATTCGCGACTGACCCGCCAAAAAAGAAAAAGACGGCGCAAGCACCGTCTTTTTCGATCGACCGCTCGACCGGAACGGCTACAAGGCCTTCATGATCGCTTCGGCACTCGATACTTCGAACTTGCCGGGCGCTTCGACGTTCAGTTTCTTCACGACGCCGTTCTCCACGATCATCGCGTAGCGCTGCGAGCGCTTGCCCAACCCGAAGCCGCTGCCGTCCATTTCGAGGCCGATGGCCTTCGTGAAATCGCCGTTGCCGTCGCCCACCATCAGCAGGTTCTCGGCGTTCTTGTCTTTGCCCCACGCATCCATCACGAAGGCGTCGTTCACCGACAGACAGATGATGCTGTCGACACCCTTCGCCTTGATCTTGTCCGCGTTGACGACGAAGCCCGGCAGGTGAGCCATCGAACACGTCGGCGTGAACGCGCCCGGTACCGCAAATACGACTACTTTCTTGCCGGCAAACAGATCGTCGGTGCTCACCGCCGCGGGCTTACCGTCCTTCATCATGTTGAATTTGGCGGCCGGTAATTTGTCACCTTCTTTGATCGCCATGATTGCTCCCTTGATTTTGTTTAGATTGACTTGGTGTGTTGAGTGGCTGGTGTTTTGAGGACGGCAGAGTGTGGTGAATCGACCGGCGAGCGTCAATCGCGCGCCCGCCTTGCTACTCGCGTAGTGCGAGGTATGCATCGCACAGCTGCACGAGGCGCTCGCGTCCGAAGCTGGGTTCGTGTCCGCCGTGCACCACTTCGACAGGCAGTTCGCGCAAGCGTTTCATCGTCGCGACGTAATCCGCAATGTTCGAACCCGGCAGATCGTCGAGCAGCGCGCCGTCGTAGATTGCGTCGCCCGAGAACAGCACCCGCGCGCGGGCGTCCCACAGTCCGATACTGCCGGGTGAATGTCCGGGCAGATGCAGCACTTCGAAACTGCGGTCGCCGAGATCGACGACGTCGCCGCCTGCGAGACGTCGCGTCGGCGGTGCCGGCATCGGGCGATGGCTGCGCGGATCGTAACCTTCGTGCGGAATCGCCGTGAGCATTCCGCCGCGCACTTCGTAACCGCTGGCGCGAAGCGACTCACGCAGGTTCTTCGGGAAGTCCTCCTCGGCAAGCGGAAGCGGATCGCTGCCGCGAACGAGCACGTCGGCTTCGAGCGCGTGCACCCAGCGCTCGGCGAACTCGTACATGCCGCCGGTGTGATCGAGGTGAGTGTGGGTTGCAACCGCGGCCAGCGGCTTTTCGAACAGGTCGCGCGCGGCTTCGCGCAATGGCGCAACGCCGAGACCTGTATCGATCAGCAGGTCGCGATCGCGGCCGCGCACGTGCCAGATATTGCAGCGAAGCAGCGGATCGACGTGCGGCTCCGTAAGCAGCGTCAAGTCCGGGCTCACCGTGCGGCGTTCGAACCAACGGTCGGCGATCGGTAGCATCAATCGGTCCTCGTGAAGCAATTCGGATTCACCGCCAGTGTAAAACCGTCAGCGGCCCTGGCGATCTGCTGCATACTGTCGCGGCCGACGAATGAAGAACAGGGGAGTTTCATGGCAGACCTCG
>CAZLDA010000510.1:0-3395 GCA_964557875.1 uncultured Pseudomonadales bacterium
CGGGAGTTGCAACGTGTGACATCAGTATCAACGGCAAGACAAGAGTCGCGCTTAACCCCCTTTAATTCCGCGAGAGCCATTTTGGCTTCTTCGATTGATCGATACGAGGGGCTCTGACGAGCGGCACTTGGAACTGTCGATACGCGGATCTTCAGTCCGCTCTTCGGCGGACTGACAAACTGCTAGATCTTCACCTCAATGCCCCCTTGTTCCGCAGAACGGTAGAGCGCATCGATCATCTTCTGAACGGTCAAGCCGTCGCGGCCGGGCGCAAGCGTTGGCGTGTCGTACAGAACGTGATCGACGAAGTTGTTCATCTTGCGGCGAAACATCCTGTCGGTGCGCTCGTCGGCATGCCACGCCGGTGACTTGTCGACCATGTGGCCGTCTTCGTCGCGGAAGATTCGCGGCGGATCCCACGTCGCGCCGCCGTTCTCGCCCATCAGCTGGAAGCTCCAGAAGTCCTTCTCGATGTGCGCCGCGAAACAGGTTTCGATGTGCATCACGGTGCCGTTCGCAAACCGTACGCGACCGACGGCGAGGTCTTCGACGTTGTACGTTTCGTAGTCCCAACCCTTCCATTGCGACTGAACTCGGTCCGACGGTTTGTTACCTATGTAGGTGAACATGTCCGCGCTCGCGCTGACCGGAGTCGGCGAACCGAGCGTGTAGTGACACATCTCGAGCACGTGCACGCCGATGTCGATCAACGGGCCGCCGCCTTGCAGTTCCTTGCGCCCGAACACACCCCAGTTCGGGATGCCGCGCCGGCGCAGGGCCTGCACGCGCGCGTAAAGGACTCTGCCGAACTGGCCGCCGTCGGCGGCGGATTTGAGGAACTGCGTGCGCGAATTGAACCGGTACTGGAAGCCTATGACGAGTTTGCGTCCGAGCCGCTCGGCCGCTGCGATCATCGCTTCGCCTTCCTCGGCGCTGCCCGCGAGCGGTTTTTCGCACAGCACCGCGCAACCGGCTTCCATCGCGCCGATTGCGCATTCGGCGTGGAGTTTGTTCGGCGTGCAGATGCTGACTGCGTCGAGTTGAGCATTCGCCAGCATCTCCTTCCAGTCGCTGAACGTCTGCTTGACGCCGAACTTGGCGGCGTGTCGCGCCATCATCTGATCGTTGGGGTCGGCCAGAGCGACGATTTCGACATCGCGCCGGTCGGCGAGGTGGGTGAGGTGTTCGCCGGCAATGCCGCCGGCGCCGATGAATCCGTAGCGTAGTTTCTTGTCGCCGCGTTTGGGTCGTTGTGCCATGTCATTTCTCCAGTGCGTCGAAGTCGATCGAACGGCGTTCGCGATGTGAGCGATATGCGGCATGCATCATTTCGGAAAGCTCGAGTGCGACGTCGATGCCCATGCCGAAGTCGGCGGGACCGGTGCCGCGAATCGAGTCGAGCCAGCGCGGAATCGGCAGCGCTTCGTCCGGCGGCAGGTCGGCCGGTTTCCACGCTTTGTCGCCGTTCGAGCGGGCGCGGACGTTGCGTTGGCTCAGCATCTGCAGACCGCCTTTCGTACCGTCGAGTTCGACGCTGTACGAACCGCCCCAGCTGACGAACGACGTTTCGTTGATCGCGACTGCGCCGCTTTCGAATTCGATGACGCTGACCGCGTTGTCCTCGACCGCGCGGTTCGTGAGCGAATTGAATGTCGACGTGCAGCGCACCGGTTTGCCAAGCAACCAGCGCGATAAGTACATGCCGTGCGCGCCGAGGTCGATCATCGCGCCACCACCGCATTGCACGGGGTCGAAGAAATGCGCCGGCAGCCAGTTCGCGAGCGCGCCGTCGTGCGCGATGCGAATGCGCAACAGCGTCGGTTCGCCGATGCGTCTGTCGTCGACCATCGCCTTGGCGAGCAACAACGGACCGATCGTGCGGCGCGGGAACGAGATCGTGAAGCGGATCGACGCCGCGCGCACTGCATCTGCGACGGCGCGGGCGTCGGCAAGCGTCGTCGCGAGTACCTTCTCCGTAAAGATGTGTTTGCCGGCGCGCGCGGCGCCCACGATCAGCTCGCGGTGCATGTCGGTCGGCGACGTTACGACGACGCCGTCGATATCGCGTCGCGCGAGCAGCGCCGAGTAGTCCGCAACGAACTCGGCGCCGAGCTCGCCGGCCCACTTCGCGCCGCGTTTCGGATTCTCGTCCCAGATTGCGACAACGCGCGCCACCGATGAGTCGTTCACCGCCTTTGCATACTCGTCAGCGTGTACGTGCCAGCGGCTCAGGCACGCGATGCGCAATGGATCTGTCATGCCGGTTCTCCCCTCTCTTCAGCCATTTAGGGTGTGTTCAGTCCATTTCCGTCCGCGCATCCTCGAGCAGCACGTCGGCGGTGTCGATTCGGATGAGCCCGGCGCGCGGGTATTCGAGGTCGAGGATTACGAAGATCGCAATGCCGAGCGTGCCCGCGAATGTGAGCGGCAGAACCCACGGATGGCGCTCGCCGGCGGAGGAGTGGTGCCCCGCGAGCGCTGCACAGACGAGCGCGAGCGCGATCAGGAGACCGTAGATCGCCGGCGGCGGATGAGCCAACAGCATGAGGTAGCGTTCTTCCGCTACGTCGAACATCCGCGTTAACGCAGTCGTGATGGCGGAGATCGAACCGGGCAGCGCGCGCGGCATCGCCGCCATCGTGTCGCGCCAGATCTCCGCCTCGAGTTCGCGCGCGTGCTTCGTCGTGGCCTGGGCGCGTTGGAAACTCGGCAACCCGGAATAGAAGCTGATTCGCGCATCCGTGTACTCGCGTATGCGCTGGCGTAGTGGCTCGCGATCCGCGGCGTCGAGAAAGTCTACTGCGCGATAGGCGGCCAGCACGGCGTTTGCCTCGTCCGCGATCAGCGAACGACGCTCATCGAACCGATCCGCTGCATGGCTGAACGTAAACGCGACTAAGAGTCCGAGCAGTGCGTAGATCGAGGCTTCGACCGCGGTGCCGGTGACGTGACCTGCGCCGACCGGGTCCACCCGGCGTTGGCGGATACCGGCAAGTCGCCCGACCACGAACGCGACCATCATCGACGCGACGAGCGCGATGCCGACAACGATGGCAATCGCCTCGGTGTTGTGTGCGATCTCCATCGATCAGGGTTTCAGGAGGATCGAGCCGACAGTGCCGCGCGATTGCAATGCGCGATGCGCTTCCTGTGCCTCACCGAGTTTGTAATGGCGCGTGATGTCCGGAGTGATGGCGCCTTTCGCGACGAGATCGAACAGCTCGGCCGCTGCGGACTGCAGCATCTCCGGCGTGGCGGTGTACGTGGCGAGGGTAGGGCGCGTGACATACAGCGAACCTTTCGCCGACAGGATGCCGAGGTCCACACCTGTGACGGCGCCCGACGAATTGCCGAACGACACCAGAAGGCCGCGCGGCGCGAGACTGTCGAGCGAT
>CAZLDA010000511.1:0-3393 GCA_964557875.1 uncultured Pseudomonadales bacterium
CGCGGACTCGAGACCAAGGAACGCCCACAGCGTGAGTGCGATGCTCGATCCCATACCTTCCGCAATCGACAGCCCGTTCGGATTCCATGCTTCCGCGAACGTCGACGACTTGAACCAGAACCAGCCGAACAGCGACATGAAGCCGACCGGCAGTATCACGCCCCACACGGTGACCGCCCCGATACGGCCGGTGACCTTCGGACCGCCGAAGTTCGCAAACGTAGTGATCCACAACAGCGCGATCACACCGGCGCAGGTGGCATAGGGCGTCGCAGTCAACCCCGGGAAAAATGCAGCCAGATACCCGAGTGCGGAAATTGCAACGGCCACGTTCGCGATGGCAAGAGAGACGAAATACAGGAAGAAGGTCTGGAAGTATCCCGCCTTCCCGTAACCGTCTTCAGCGTACGCGGCGAGTCCCCCGGGGCGCTGGTTGTAGATGCCCGCCTGCGCGAATCCCCACGCCATGGCCATGGACCCGAGCGCGGTGACGATCCACGACAACAGCGAGATCGCGCCGACCTTCGCCATGTTCGTGGGCAGCATGATGATGCCCGAGCCCATCATGTTGACCGTAACGATGAACGTCAGCTGCACCACGTTCATCTTCTTCTGCGATGCATCAGCCATCGATTCCCCTCCTGGTTGATACGAGCCTTTGTGAAGTCGTTAGCGACAGACGCGGCTCATTCTCGAACGACGTACGTGTAAAAGCGGATTCGGCCGTTCTCGCGTTCTTGGTAGACGCCTTGAACTTCGTAACTGAACCCCGGAAAACGGTTGAACGCTTCCTGAAACGCCAGGAAATAGTCGAGCATCGGCTTCGCGCGCGTATCCCAGCGTTCGCCCGGCAGCACGATACCGATGCCTGGCGGATAGATCAGCGCGAGCGTGGCTGAAACACGGCCGTGGATGCTGTCGAGGGGCACGTAGTCGACGTCACCCGCAACGAGCTTGGCGTATGCCTCTTTGGGCAACATCGCCATCTCGGGAACGCTCGAAGATCTGAAGCTCAGCCGCTGCAGTTCCTTGATGTTTCGCTCGCGGTAGAAGCCGTGCATCTCATTGCAAACCTGCTTCAGCGTGTAGCCGGAGTAGCGTTCGTTCTGTGCGGCATACAGCGACGGTAGTGCGTCGCTCAGCCGCGCGTCGCGGTCCCACAGGTTTTTGAACTTCACCAGCCGGGCGATGAGCGTGTTCAGCTTGCTTTCGTCTTCCGCGGGCGTCATCAGGAACAGGATGCTGTTGAGGTCGCACTTCTCCGGCACCACGCGCTGCTCCCGGAGATAGTTCGCAACCACGGTGGCAGGAACTCCGTAGTCGAGATATTCACCGGTCTTGCGGTTGATGCCGGGCGTCACCAGCATCAACTTGTTGGGATCGACCATCGCATAGTTGTCGGAGTAGCCGGCGTAGCCGTGCCAGCTGCTCTTTGGATTGAACACCCAGCATTGCTGTTCGCGCTTCAGCACATCCGTCGGCAAGCTCTCCCACGGAGCGTCGGTTACATCCTTCGTGACCTTCGAACCGCGAATCGTAACGACGTCGGGCACGAAGGGGTCGAAGAACCACTTCTCGTCGGCGGTCTTGCCCGTTTCGGCGTAGAAGCGGCCGAACTCGCGAAACTTCTTGCGCGCATCGATCGACAACTGGATGCAGCGGTCCCACAACATCTCGCCGGCCTTCCCCTCGTGAATCTTCGCGTTCACGTCGAGCGAGGCGAACAGCGGATAGAACGGCGAGGTCGAGGCGTTGATCATGAACGCTTCGTTGAAGCGCTTGTGCTCGACGTAGCGGCGTTGCCCCTTGATGTGTTCGTCGCGCTTGTGAATCTGCGACGCCTGCGAGAAACCGGCCAACTGTTTGTGCACGGATTGCGTCGAGAACAGTCCGGGCGCGTCTGGCGACAGATCCTTCAGACGCATCGGGCTGTGGCCATCGTACAGCGGATGGAACGCGTTGTAGCCGATCCACGCTTCGTCCCAGAGCACGTAGTCGCAGAGATGGCCGATGCGGTCGAGCACCTTCTTCACGTTGTAGACGGTGCCGTCGTATGTGCAGAGCTGAATACACGCGAGCCGGAACGGCCGCGGAGCATCGGCGAGCGACTTGTCGGTGACGAGCGGGTTCTTGCGGATCTGTTCGCGCAGCGATTTCTCATCCCACGCGTCCCAGTCGACGGCGCCGATCATGCCGAACGGATTGCGCGCGGTCGGCAGGAAGATCGGCGTCGCGCCCGCCTGCACCAGCGCACCCTGGTGCAGCGACTTGTGGTTGTTTCGGTCGAACAGCACCAGGTCGCCCTGCCGCAGCAACGCACCGGTAACGACTTTGTTCGACGTGCTCGTGCCGTTCAGCACGAAGTACGTGCGGTCTGCGCCGAACACGCGCGCGGCGTGCTTCTGTGCTTCCGCCGCCGCGCCCTCGTGGATGAGGAGATCACCGAGGTCGACATCGGCGTTGCACAGGTCGTTGCGGAAAATGGCCTCGCCGAAGTGTTTGAAGAACATCTGCCCGGCCGGCGACTTCATGTAGAACTGGCCGCCCTGATGTCCCGGACAATCGAACGCGATCGTTGCGTTCGCGTCGTAAGCCATCATTCCGCCGAAGAACGGCGGCAGCAGACCGAGGCCGTATTTCACGAGCGAGGAAATCACCTGCTTCGCGTAGTACGCGGGAGTTTGCTGACCGAGATAGATGTAGCCGTCGACTTCGCCCAGGCCGCCGATCACCGCGAGATCGGAAATCCGGTGCGAATCGGCCAACGCCCATAGCGGCGTCTGGAAACCGAGCGCACGAACTTCGGTCGCAAGGCGCTTTGCCGGCACGCTTCGTTCGCCGTCGACCGACGCGATGTACGCGCCCACCGAGGCGTCTTCGTGGACGTCGCGATCGAAGTGGTCCGTGACCTCCACTTCGAAATTCTCGGCGCGGATCAGGTCGAGCAACTCCTTGGTTTGCGCGTTCGCGGGATCGACGATCGCAACGATCTTCAGCAGTCGATGGAACGGAATCGGAATCGTCGGCGCTTTCACCGATTGCGGGATCATCGCTTGCCTCGCTTGCTCCCAGCCTTGCCTGCCGCGTCTTTCTTCAACACCTGCATGTACAACTTGCCGTCGCGGTTCTCGACGCCGTGGGTGTCGTGGCCGAAACCGGGGAAGCGCGCATCCCACTCCTGCAGAGCTCGCAGGTAACCCAGGTACGGTCCGTCGTCCGGGCCGGTGCTTTCACCCGGCATCAACATCGGAATGCCGGGCGGATACGGCACCACGCTGGTTGCCAGTACACGGTTCGCGAGCTTTTCGAGCGGCACGTGCTCGATGTTGTCGAGCACCAGTTCGCGATACGCATCGGCCGGCGAAATGTGCGCTTCCGGCAGCGTCGAAAACG
>CAZLDA010000512.1:0-3392 GCA_964557875.1 uncultured Pseudomonadales bacterium
TGACAGCAAGTTCCACAGCATCTGCTCAATCCGCGCCGGATCTCTCCGACGCCCTTGGTAAGCGAGATGGGACGCACGATGTGCATCGCACTCGATCTGGGCCGTGCCGCGGTCTGCGTAGTTACTTCGGCGACACGCGATCTGCTCGAAAGGCAATTGCTCGACCGAGGCATTGATGTGGAAGCCGTGCTGAGGAGTGGTCAGTACGTGCCCTTGGACGCGGTGGACACGCTGGATGAGATCGCACCCGACGGAGCGTACCCCGATCAAGAGCGATTCAATGCCTTGATCGGCGATGTCGTCGAGCATCTCGCGGCGGTCTACCCGGGCGTTTGGATGTATGGCGAGCTGGCCGGCCTGATGTGGGTACGAGGCAATCAGGCCGGTGCCATCCAGTTGGAGAAAATGTGGACGTCGTTCGCTGATACACATCCCGTTTGCCTGTGCGTAGCGTTCCCGCTACAGGCATTGTCGTATCCAATCGTCGTGGAAGCGGTTCAGGAAGTCGTCGCGCAGCAGATCCGAAGCCTCGCAAAAGATAGTGCCCTCGCACTCGCGGTTCGGCATGGACCCCCAATCGGACGCAGTCCCAAACAGTGATTTGTCCCTACTCTCCCGTCGTCCCGGGATCCTGTGCAAGTCTTACGCCCGTGTGCAATCTGTACACCGCGTTACAACCCCAGATCGTTCCTGAGCAACTCAGGAACCGAATCGGTTAAATCCGCGTTTGTGTTCTTGGCGAACCGCTGCGCGATGTGGGCAGCGAACGAAACCCGGGCGAGAGGCGACGAGTGCCTGCCATAGCGCGTCGAGTTCAGCGACACTCGCGGCGTTGGCGTGCTGCAAGCCAGAGAAATCTCCGAACATCAGAACGCGTGGGTAGCGTACGGCGACCCGGTCCACCGTTGCACCGACGACTTCGGCAAAGCGGATCACATCCAGCAAACCGTCGACCACGATCTTCGTCAGCGTGTCGAGTGCGTTCAGGCAGACCAGCTGTCCTCTCATCAGTGCGCCCACGACATCAACCCCGCGAATACTCATCTGTCGTTCGAATAGACGTCGCTGCACCCCGGTGGCAATACACACCACGGCGTCCCCTTTGCTCAGAGTGGCACTCATGATGCGGCCGATCTCCGCGACGCAGGCGATCGGTCTCGGTCTTGACTACCCGATAACACTCGCATGCACGCTTTTCCAACTCTTTGCGATCGAGCACGGTGATCCGCCCGCGCTGGTACTGAATCACCCCCGCATCCTGCAGCTTTCCTGCCGCTTCCGTGACGCCTTCGCGGCGCACGCCGAGCATGTTTGCGATGAGTTCCTGCGTCATCGCCAGTTCGTTTGACGGCAGGCGGTCCAAGCTGAGCAGTAGCCATCGACACAACTGTTGATCGATCGAGTGATGACGGTTGCAAACCGCGGTCTGTGACATCTGCGTGATCAGCGCTTGGGTGTACCGCAGCAACAGATGCATCGCCGGACCGAAGCGCTCGAATTCACGCTTGAGCCTGCCCGCCTTGATTCGGATCGCTTGTCCCGCGCTCTGTACGACCGCTCGACTCGACGTGGAGTCGCCGCCCATGAACAACGATATGCCGAGAATCCCCTCATTGCCGACAATCGCGATCTCGGCTGACGCACCATTCTCCATCACGTACAGCAACGACACGATCGCGGTGGTGGGGAAGTACACGTACCGCAACTTCACACCCGGTTCGTACAGGACATCGCCGAGGCACTACGTTCGCTACCGAACAGAGGGTCGCGCACGGCTCATTGACGTAGACATGGGTTGAAGCGCTGAGACGCCTCGTAACTCCATCGGCCACTTACCCTTCCAACCACTGGGCTTGGCCGCCGACTCTCTGAGCTCGTAGCTCCTGGGCATTCGCTCCGTTCGTCAGCGAACAGAACTTCCAAATGGAAGAGAGTCCCATGCACGGCTCGCGCACGAATGGGAGAACGTCTGTGGATGGAGTACGCCTGACGAATCTCGTGTTGGCGAGCATTCCCCGCAGAGAGTACGGACGATTGCATCGCCACCTCGAGCCCGTGAAATTGAAGTTCGGCCAGGTGCTTTACGAGCCTGGGGAACCCATTGGACACGTCTACTTTCCACTCGACTGCCTGGTCTCGCTGCTGACGTCGGTTGATAGACGACGAACACTGGAAGTAGGAATGGTTGGCAACGAGGGCATGGCCGGTATGCCCTTCATACTGGGCATTGGCATCTCCGGAGTTCGCGCCATCGTGCAGGGCGGCGGCGACGCGCTCAGTATGGCGTCAGGACCCTTCCGCACCGAGTTCAATCGAAATCGCCCTCTGCAGGACGCGCTTTACAGATACACCTACGCCCTGATGGCGCAGATCTCACAAACTGCGGCCTGCAACCGTTTCCATGAAGCGGGCCCTCGTCTTTCCCGTTGGTTGTTGATGACACGAGATCGGATGGGCTCCGACGAATTTCAGCTCACACAGGATTTTCTGGCTCACATGCTTGGACTGCGTCGCGTAGGGGTCACGGCTGCGGCCGGCGTTCTCCGACGCCGCAAACTGATCCAGTACAACCGCGGCAAGTTGAAGATCCTGAACGCGAAGGGCCTGGAGGCGGCGGCGTGCCCCTGCTATCAGATTGTCAAAAAGGTGTTTGATCGCGCTCAGCGCGTATAGAGAAGTCCCGCGCTGGATCATCGTCAATTCGCAGGAAACGGCGACATTGACGCATGGGACAAACCGATTCATCAACTCTGCGGCTCATTCTTCCTAAGCAAACGACGATTCACCGCGAATCTCCGCGACGAGCTTGAAATCCTCGCTGTCGAAGAGGCTTACCATCGCCTTCGCGATGTCGTTGGGCTGAATGAAGAACGAGGTGGGCTTGTCTGCGTACATCGCGCGCATCTTCGGTTCGTCAATGGCGCCATTGATGGAGAACACCGAAAAGGCGAGGCTATGGCGCGCGAGATGTTCATGCAGCAGCTCGGCCATCACCCGTTGTGCAACACGACTGGGCGCGATTCCGAGGAATCGTGCGGGTGGGTTGTAGGCCGCAGGTGAGCTGCTGATCATGATGCGCGTGCCTGCAGGAATCTTTTCCTTGTTCGGGAACAGCGTTTGCACGAGTTGCAGCAGGCTGATGGCATTGACGTCGAAACTTCTGTCCAGCTGATCCAGCGACAGCGTGTTGTATTCGCCCCAGGCGGCGGCTTCCGTGTTGATGAGGATGCGCGTGGGCAGGCCAAACTCGTCTCGGATGCGACGCAATGTGGCGCCCCAGGAATCGCGGTTGGCAACATCGCACGGCAGTGCATGGGCGTCCGGCAGTTCGTCCGCAAGCGCCGTGATGAACTCTTTTGAGCGGGCGATGAGGATCAGTTTGTAGCGATCAG
>CAZLDA010000513.1:0-2572 GCA_964557875.1 uncultured Pseudomonadales bacterium
TGAAGCTCGCTTCCTGATGCCGTGAATAACGTCTCTGGCGAGAGTTACAACGCGGCCGACGCACTGCTGCTGCCGAACCGCGCACACGCTTCGCGCGTTGCGGTGATCGACGACACCGGCTCGTACACGTACGCGGAAATCGATCAGCGGGCGAATCGTTTCGCCAATCTGCTGCGCGCGCGCGGACTCACGCATCGCGAACGCGTGTTGTTGTGCCTCGAAGACAGCGTCGATTTCCCGGTGTGTTTCCTCGGCGCCATGCGCGCCGGCGCCGTTCCAGTGCCGCTCAACACACTGCTGACTGCAAAGGATTATGCGTACATCGTTGCCGACAGCGAAGCGAAGCTGCTGGTCGTCTCGGCTGCACTCCTTCCCGCCTGGCAGACGGTGTTCGATTCACCTGCGCCCCTCGACACACTCGTCTCGGGTAAGTCGGATGCGCATCGTTCACTGGACGCGGCCCTTGCCGAAACGTCGGATGCATACGCCGTGGCTTCGACGCGGCGCGACGAGCCTGCGTTCTGGCTCTATACCTCGGGAACGACAGGCAACCCGAAAGGCGTGATCCATCGGCACGCCGATCTCGAGTTCACCGCGCAGACATACGGCCGCCACATTCTGGGTATCACCGCCGACGACATCGTGTTCTCGGCCGCGAAACTGTTCTTCGCGTACGGGCTTGGCAACGCGCTGACGTTTCCGTTCTCGGTGGGCGCGACGGTGGTACTCACGTCCACACGTCCGACTCCGGCCGTCGTCAAGACGGTTCTCGCGCGTCACCGCCCGACGCTCTTCTGCGGTGTACCCACGTTGTACGCGATGTTGTTGAGCGAAGCCGAACTACCGCCGCGCGATCGGCTGCGGATGTGCATCTCCGCCGGTGAAGCGTTGCCCGAGACGTTGCTGCAACGCTGGCGCGACCGCGTTGGGCTCGACATCCTCGATGGCATCGGCACTACCGAAATGCTGCACATCTTCGTCAGCAACAGCGCGGGCGACATCGCGCCGGGCACGACCGGGCGCGCCGTGCCCGGCTACGAGGTACGCGTGGTCGACGAGCAGGGCCGCGAAACCGCCGCCGACGCGATCGGCGACCTCGAAGTACGCGGCGGCAGCGCAGCCGTGGGTTACTGGAAGTTACCGGAACTTTCGAGCGCAACGTTCCGCGACGGTTGGGTGCGCACCGGCGACAAGTACCTGCGCCGCCCCTCAGGGCACCTGGTGTACTGCGGCCGACGCGACGATCTGCTGAAAGTCGGCGGCATCTACGTGTCGCCCATGGAAGTGGAAAACGCGCTGCTCGCGCACCCGGCCGTGATCGAAGTCGCCGTGGTGGGTGCGGAGGACGCGGACAAGCTGATCAAACCGAAAGCGATCGTAGTGGCACGTTCGCCTTCCTCCGCACTCGCCGAAGAACTGATCGCGCACGTGCGAAGCCGGCTCGCCGACTACAAGCGTCCGCGCTGGATCGAGTTTGTGGAGGCGTTGCCGAAGACGGCCACCGGCAAAATCCAGCGCTACAAGCTGCGTTAGTGGCTCACGGTTGATTTCCGACCCGGCGACCCTCATCTCGCCCGTTACGGCTGCGCCCTCATGCGCCGCCGAAGGGAATGCCATGAGCAACATCCGTTGGTTGAATGGGGTCGAACGCCACGCCGAACCAGGCCCGCGAACGCCGTCGCGCGACGACGCAAGCCTGCTGGACGCGTACTCGCAAGCGGTAGTGGGCGTGGTCGAAGCGGTGGAACTCGCGGTGGTATCGGTTGAAGCCGACGGCGGCCGCGAACCGCGCGGACATGGCTCCGGCTTCTTCGTCACGCCCGACGGCTATCTGCTGACGAACGACCACGTCGCCGAGCACGTCGGCAAGCGCGCCCTGGTGACGCTGAGCGACGGGCGACGCATCGAAGCGCGCGTAGTCGGCAGCGACCCTGCCACCGACCTCGCAGTGTTGCGAGCCAACGCATCGGCGTTACCGTTCGTCGAGATCGGCAACTCCGAAATGCTGCGTCCCGGCCAGCTCGCCGTCGCTATCGGCAACCCACTCGGCTTCCAGTCGACGGTGTCGGCCGGCGTCATCAGTGCCATTGGCCGCGGTTTGCGCGCACGCAACGGTCGGCTCATCGACAACGTCATTCAGCACACGGCGCCGCTGAACCCCGGAAATTCCGGCGGACCATTGCTCGATTCGGCGGCGCGAGTCGTGGGTGTGAACACCGCGATCATCGCTGCCGCTCAGGGCATCGGCTTCGCGGTGCCGAGCGACACGGCCGGGTGGGTGTTATCGGAGTTGCTGGCGCACGGCCGCGTCCGCCGGGTCACGCTCGGCATCGCCGGTTCGACGGAGCCGCTACCGAAACCCGCCGCGCGTGCGCTCGGTTTGCCGCAACCCTACGGGGTTCGTGTGCAGGAAGTGGTGCCCGACGGGCTCGCCGCGCGCACCGGGTTGCGCAAGCACGACATCATCGTGTCGGCCGGCGATCGGCCGACGCCGCACGTCGATGCGCTGCATCGATTCCTCGGCTCGAAGGAAATCGGTGCGTCGCTCGAACTGAAACTGCTGCGCGACGGT
>CAZLDA010000513.1:2582-3389 GCA_964557875.1 uncultured Pseudomonadales bacterium
GTGTGGTGATACAGCGCATCGAGCTGCCTTGGTGATACATTGCCGGGCCACGTCATCACTCGTCGCATAACGTGCCGTTTAAGGGATTCGACCCGAGCCTGCTGAACTTTCTCGATGAACTCGCGCAGAACAACGAGCGCGAATGGTTCGCCGAAAACAAACACCGTTACGAGCAACTGGTGCGCGAACCTGCGCTCGACTTCATCGTCGCGATGGAACCGCTGCTCGAAAAGATCGCGCCGCAATTCGAAGCCGTTGCGAAAAAGATGGGCGGCTCGTTGATGCGCGTGTTTCGCGACACGCGTTTTGGTCGCGACAAAACGCCATACAAGACCAACGTCGGCATTCAGTTCCGCCACACCCAGGGCAGAGACGTGCATGCGCCGGGTTACTACCTGCACATCGAACCGGGTCGACACTTCATCGGCGCTGGCATGTGGCGGCCCGATCCGGTGGCGCTCGCCGGCATCCGCAACGCGATCGTCGAGCGCAGCGCCGCTTGGAAAACCGCGCGCGACTCGGCGATGCGGCATTACTCGCTGGACGGCGGCGCCTTGAAGCGACCGCCACGCGGCTATCCCGCCGACCACGCGATGATCGAAGACATCAAGCGCACCGACTTCATTGCAACGAGCGACTTCGGTGACGCCGAACTGTTTCGCAAGGATTTCCCCGCGCGGCTCGCCAAACGATTCGAAGCCGCGGAACCGTTGATGAAATTCCTCTGTCGCGCCGTTGGAGTACCGTTTTGACAAGCACAAACGCCTGCCTCGTCGATCACTTCGTTCTTGCCGCGCCGGACCTGCA
>CAZLDA010000514.1:0-3375 GCA_964557875.1 uncultured Pseudomonadales bacterium
CGTGCGCCTGCGGAATGGTCAGATTCACGACCAGATCCACGCCTGCGTCGGTGAGCAGTTCATCTACCGGCGGCACGCGCGGAATTGCGTGCTCGGCGGCAAATGCGGTGGCGCGCGCGCTGTCGATGTCGGCACACGCGACCAGATCGATGAACGGCAGCGCGTTCAGCTTCTCGGCATACACCTTTGCGATGACGCCGCAGCCGACGATGCCGACACGCGTGGCGGTTTCGCTCGCCACTGGTTTACTTCCGGCCCGCCGCGAGACCGTGGCTGGTCAGATAACGATGGCTCTTCTCGACCGCTTCGAACATGTCGGTGGCGCATTGATCGAGTTCCACCACGTGCCACTTCGCGCGGCTTGCTTTCGCGATCGCGGGCACATCCATTACACCGTCGCCCACTGCAACCATCGGCGCCTCGTGATTCGTCGCCGGACCGTCTTTGATGTGCAAGAACCGCGCGCGTTCGCCGAGGTTGCGCACCACCGCCGCCGGATCTGCGCCGCCGACCTTCGCCCAATACGTATCCACTTCCGCGAACACGCTCGGGTCGAGCAGCCGGAACAGCATTGCGTGCGCCGTTTCGTTGCCGATGCGGTTGGAAAATTCCCACCAGTGATTGTGATAACCGAGCGACATTCCGCGCGCGCGCGCTTTTTCGTTGAACGCGTTCAGCCGATCCGCGCACGTGCGCACGCCGTCGGCGTCGGTGAATTTGTCGGGCGGGAGGAATGCCACGACCACGTCTTTGTTACCGATCGCGTCCTGCAGATCGAGTACCTCGGCCACGCCGTCCGGCTTCGGCAGCGCTACGTGTCCGCTCGACACCACGAGCCCGGCATCGGCGAGACAACTATTGAAGGCCGCGGGCGTCAGATCGGCGAGGCCCGCCACTTCAACACCGACGTATCCGACGCGGCCGAGGCGCGCGAGTATGGGTGCAAGACCCTGCTTTGCTTCTTCGCGAAGCGAGTACAACTGAACGGAAATCGGTGCTGTCATCGTGCTCCCCCAGAGTGATCGGACGATGTCGTAACGTACGCCACCGCGCAAGTCTCGGCGATACGGGCTCGCGGCGTCACCTCGCCCGGCGTGCTGCGATGTAGCAATATGCGACGGATACGTATGCGAACCGACCGGGGGAGTCTCATGGAATACGGCATCGTTCTACCGCACAACGAGATCGGCAACGATCCAGGTGCAATCAAGGCGTTCGCACAAGGGGCGGAAGCACTGGGCGCAACCCACCTGCTGATCTACGACCACGTCATGGGCGCCGATCCGAACCGGCCCGGCGGATGGAAAAACCGACCGTACGACAAAGACGTGGCGTTCCACGAACCGTTCACCACGTTCGCGTTCATTGCCGCTGTCACGTCGAAGATCGAAATGATGAGCGCGGTTCTGATCCTGCCACAGCGCCAGACCGTGCTGGTCGGCAAGCAGGCGGCCGAAGTAGCGATCCTCTCCAACGGCCGATTTCGATTGGGCGTCGGCACGGGCTGGAACACCGTCGAATACGAAGCGCTGAACGAGGACTTTCACACGCGCGGCGCACGGCAGTCCGAGCAGGTCGATCTGCTGCGCAAACTCTGGAGCGAAGACAGCTTCTCGTACGCCGGCAAGTGGCACACCGTCACTGCGGCGAGCATCAATCCGCGCCCGGCGAAGACGATCCCCATCTGGTTCGGCGGCGCCGCTCCGGCGCTGCTCAAACGTTGCGGCGAACTCGGCGACGGCTGGATTCCGATTCAAGGCCCAACACCCGAAGCAGCCGAGTCGCTGAAGACGATCCGCTCGTATCGCGAGGCGGCCGGAAAATCCTGGGCCGGCTTCGGGGTGCAGGCACAGGCGCAGTTCCGCGGCGGCAATCCCGAACGCTGGCAACAACACGCCGGCAAGTGGCGCGACATCGGTGCGACGCACCTTGCCGTGGCATCGCAGAACGCAGGGCTCGTGGGTGTAGATGCGCATCTGCAAGCGGCCGCGAGTTATCTGTCGGCCGTGCGCGAAATCGTCTGACTTGAGTACCGTTCGCAATCGCGCGAAGGACCTGCTGCCGCAGGTTCTGCTGACGCTGATGAGCATCATCCAGGCTTTGGCGCTCGAGTTCCTGTGGGACGACGTTCGCGTCGCCGAGCGCGCGCTGCGCTGGGACGCCGTATCGACGTGGCTGCAGATCGTCGCAAACCTGCTCGCCATCATGCAGGTGTGGTTGATCTACACCAGCGCAACGATGCGCGTGCGTTGGACGCCATCGATGCGGGATCTGTTGATTCCGTTTCTGATCGGTATTCTCGAGTTCCTCCTCATCGATGTGACCGGCCCGAATCACCGCGGCTTGTGGTTTCTCACGCTTGCTGCCGTATACACCGTTGCGTCGTGGGACGCGCAAAGCGTGTTCCGCCGTGCGCGCCTCGACCCCGACAACGCGGAATTCTTTCGGGGATTCAATCCCGCGCGCGGCTTCGACCGCTTCGAATCTCCGCTCATCATTGCCACGCTGATCGGGTTCGGATTGTTCGCGGAATTCGTCGATGATCCGCCGGGCCTCGTGCTCGCGGGAATCACGTTCGCTTGCGCGGTGCTGATCTATCGCATGGAAGTGGCGCGGCGATTCTGGGGCCGTTCCATGACGCTCAGACCCTTGGAGGACGACGAGAAACTGGTGACCGGGGATTGATCTGCCGCGTCGCTCAGTGCCGCGTGACGCGCGCGGCTTGCGGCCCCTGCAGCGCTTTCAACATCCGTTTCGTAGGACCAAGCAAGTAGTCGATCGGTTCGTCGGTGAACGTCGCGTGATACTGAAGCGGCGCGCTCGCGAGCAGCGCTTCGCAGTCGCGCGAGAACACGATCGGACGTCCGCGCGGCTTTTCCTTTGCAACGAACACCATTGCGATCATGTGTCGGAACTCGGCAGACGGATTCGGTACACCGCGGTGCCACAACAGCGAATCCCGCAACAGCACGTCACCCTTACGGAAGACGCCGCGCATCGGCGCTGATTCCGAACGGCGCGCTGCGATCGCGTCGTCAGGCACCGGTGTGGGAACGACGATGGTGTGCGTGCCGGGCCACAATTCGACGGCGCCGTTGTGTTCGTCGACGTCTTGCGGAACCACGTTCACGACCACCGCCGATGTCGGCTCGGCGACACCGTTTGTCGAGGACGCGTACCTCGCGTCCAGGTGCAGCTGCTGATACGCACTGTCGGGGCAGTTCGTGTTGCCGTTGTAGAACTCGCAATACGCGCCGTCGCCGAGAATCGTCCGCAACGCGTCGCAGATCAGCGGGTTCGCTACGTAGCTGGCAAACACGAACGGCGCGGCCGGCGGCGGCCCTTGCTGCAGGTGACCACGGTCGCGCGGGTTGC
>CAZLDA010000515.1:0-3369 GCA_964557875.1 uncultured Pseudomonadales bacterium
CGCCGCCTCCACCAAATCATCACTCGGATGGCTACCAGACGTTCTGTCACAGGTGTCGTACGGGGCCACGTGCAAGGCGTAGCCTACCGCGCATCGTTTCGACGCGAGGCATTAGCGCGAGGGCTGACCGGGTGGATTAGCAACCACACGGACGGCTCCGTCGAGTTTGCTTTGCAAGGCGAATGTGCCAGGGTCCATGAAGTGCTCAACTGGGCGCGCAAAGGACCGCCGCTCGCTCGCGTGGCTGACGTCGCGTTCAAAGACGTTGATTACGATACCGGTCTGGCAAGCTTCGAGATTCGATACTAATCGGCCCCTTCGCCAAGTCGTGGGCGCTTGGTGATGCAGTTCGGATAGCGATGCGGTCTGGCTGCCCGAACTCTCCGAGATTTCGCAATTGGGCGTCTAGCGTTCCGGGGGAAGCCGACGTGTTCCAAGGAACTCGGCAAAGTGCGAGGCAAATCGTTCGATCGCGCGCGCGTCTGAGACAAGACCTGCGTGCTGCAGCCACGGTGACGCGATCCCGAACCCGATCGCCGACGTCACCGCCAGCAACACGCCGAATCTCGCGGCGTCGCGGTCATGTCCCGTCGCGTCTTCCTGCGCCGCAATCCGATCGAACAGCGCGTCGAACAACGGCGCTCCCGCCCAGGCGACCGAATCATCTTCGGCATCGTCCGACGTTTCGAGCGCGAGCCACGCGAAGAGCTGTGCGTGCCGTTCGACGGCAAGCGTCCGGAACAGTCGACTGAGCACCTCGACGCGCCTTGCTGGCGACGGCGGAATTCGCTCGAAGACGCCGAGAAACTCCGTCAAGAGTTCCTTTGCCATCCGGTCGACGAGCGCTCTGCGCATGCCTGATGTCGAGCCAAAGTGATGGATCAATGTCGCGTGGCTCATACCTACATCGCGCGCAATGTCGGCGATTTTCAATCCGTCCAGACCGTACTGCAGTAAGCGTTCCCGCGCCGCGGTTAGGATTTCATCGCGTGCTCCGTCCGAAGTGCGCCGCACACGCTTCGCACCCTGAGCGCCCGCGCGCCGCTTGACCGGACCGCGTTTGGTGCGGGACGTCATGCTCTAACCCCCCCTCTCATTCGTCGATGCACGATATGCTATTGACAGCAATGTTGATATCAATATGCTACGCGCTATCGACATCGCTGTAGATAACGGAGAACTCGATGCCCCGCCGTCAACCTCTCGTTGCGATCAAAGCCCTGCGCCAACTGATCGCCAACCCTCAAGACACCGAGCGCGTCTTCGTCATCCTTCGGGCACTGTCTGGCAACGCGATCGCAGACGGCCACGCTCGTTTCGCGGCGACCGGAATGGGCGCGCGAGTTTTGCGGGAGCAACGCGACCTGCTCGTCAGGCTGTGCGACCGCGACGCACTGCGTCGACTTCCGCAAGGCTCGCTGGGCCGCGAATACGTCGAATTCGTCGAGCGCGCGGGCATCACCGCGGACGGTCTGGTCGCCGCGAGCGAAGTCAACGCGGCGGAGTACGCGGCACTAACGCCGAACGAGGCGTTCTATGCACGCCGCCTGCGCGACATGCACGATTTGTGGCACGTAGTCACCGGCTTCTCGACCAGACCGTTCGGCGAGGTTTGCGTCGTGTCGTTTACGTACGCACAGACGAACAACCTCGGCCTCGCCGCGATCGCTCTGATCGGGGCCTTGAAGATCGCGCGCGAAACGAAAGATCGCGGCGTCCTGAAAGCTGCGTGGCAGGCTTACCGGATTGGCCGTCGCGCCGCGTGGCTGCCCGCGCAGGACTGGGAAGCGTTGCTTGCAGAGCCACTCGACGCCGTCCGTCGCAAACTCGAACTCACGCCGCCGACCCGTTACCAGCGCGTCAGCTTGCGCCTGCAAGGGATCCAACAACCGGCCTGAGTGGCGCATTTCGCACGGAGCGGGGCGCAGCAGAACGAAAAGACCGAATCACCCAGACAGGGGACGCCCACGTAAGCCGCGGTCGTCACCCCGTTTGCGATTCGCGCTAGCGAAGATCTCGCGCACCCGCTCGATCGTGTCCGCGTCGCTCGCTTTCTTGTCCGCTCTGTAGCGCACCACGCGTGCGAGCCGCAACGCGAGACCGCCAGGGTAGCGCGGGCTTTGCTGCACGTCGTTGAATGCAACTTCGACGACGATCTCCGGGCGCACGTAGACGGTGTAGTCGTCGCGCGCAATCGCGAGCGCTTCGAACGTACGCGTTTGCCACTCGAGGATCTCGTCGGTCATTCCTTTGAAGGTCTTGCCAAGCATCACGAACCCGCCGTTCACGGGATCGCGCGCGCCGAGGTGAATGTTGCTGAGCCACTTCGACCGGCGGCCGCTACCGCGCTCGACGGCGAGCACGACGAGGTCGAGCGTGTGCGCAGCCTTGACCTTTAACCACGCCGATCCTCGCGCGCCGGCTGCGTACGGCGCATCGAGAGTCTTCACCATCAAGCCCTCGTGGCCTTGCGCCAGCACGTTATCGTAGAACGCCTGTGCCTGATCAGGATCGTTGGTCACGATGCGGGGCACCGCGAGATGCAGGGCGACGCTCTCGAGGGCAGCGCGCCGCTCGCGGTCGACGCGATCGATCAGATCCACACCGTCGAGATGCAAGACGTCAAACAGCACCGTCGACAGCGGCAATTCGTGCCGAAGCGCGTCGACGTCGAGTCGACGTCCGAAGCGCCGCATCGTCGTTTGGAACGGCAATGGGACGCCGGCCCCGTCGAGCGCGATCACTTCTCCGTCGAAGATGGCCGCATCAGTCGGCAAATCGAGAATGGCCGACACCACTTCCGGCAATGCCGCGGTCACGTCGTTCAATTGCCGCGAATAAACCGCTACCCGATCGGCCTCGCGATGAACCTGGATACGTGCACCATCGATCTTCGTCTCGAATGCGGCGGTATCGTTGCGTTGGAGCGCTTCCGTGACGCCCTCCGCAGGCTGTGCGAGCATCGGTCGAATCGGCCTGAATAGTTCAAGTTGGAACGGCGCAAGCCCGCGTTCACCGTCAGTGAGGACCGCGACCGCAACCGGGTCGAGATCGCCCGCCAACATCGCGGCGCGCCGGACTCGATCGACCGACAAACCGCTCGCCCGCGCGACCGCCTCCTCCATGACGCCTCCGAGTGCGCCTTGCCGAACATCGCCCAGCAGCACCCGCACGATGAACGAACGCTCGGGCTCACCGGCACGACTGAACAGGTCCGTCAGGATGCGCGCCCGAGCTTGAGCCGCGCCGCGGCCCTTGACGATGGCCAACTGATCGAGGGCTCGATCGACATCGAGCAGCGTCAATGGCTCGGCGCTCTCGTGCGGATCCGGCGCCGTCGCCGCGTCGAGCGCTGCGCGGATCGCCGCA
>CAZLDA010000516.1:0-3360 GCA_964557875.1 uncultured Pseudomonadales bacterium
GCAATCGGAAGAACGACGTTCGTGATCGCGCTCGCGCTCGGTGCCGCCGCGTGCCAGAAGGCGCCGCCGCCTGAAGCACCGAAAGGACCTGCGCTCGAATCCGAAGTGGCGAAGGCAAGCTATGGGCTCGGTTACAACATCGCCGGAAACGTCAATAACCAGTACGGCAGCGCGCTCGATTCCAAGGCGTTCCAGGCCGGCATCGAAGACGGATTCTCAGGTGCGAAGGCGAAGGTTCCGGAAGAACAGGTGCTCGCTGCGCTCAATGCGTTGAATGACGCTCGCGCGGAAGAGCGAACGAAAACTGCCGAGACGAATCTCGCTGCCGCGAAGGCATACCTCGAAGAGAACGCCAAGAAAGAAGGCGTGGTGACGACGAAGTCGGGCCTGCAGTACCAGATCCTCGTCGCCGGAACCGGTCCCAAACCGAGCATTACCGACACCGTCACCACCCACTACACAGGCACGTTGATCGACGGCACCGTGTTCGACAGTTCGGTGGAACGCGGCGCACCCGCGTCGTTCCCGGTGAACGGCGTGATCCCCGGTTGGGTAGAAGCATTGCAGTTGATGCCGGTTGGTTCGAAGTGGCGCCTCGTGGTTCCGCCCGATCTCGCCTACAAGGAGCGCGGCGCCGGCAATCGCATCGGCCCGAACGAAGCGCTGATCTTCGAAGTGGAACTGATCTCGAAAGACCCGGCTTAAGGGCTCAGTCGATCTGAATTCCGATCGTGCGCAGTACCTCGAGCCCTTGTTCGGCGTCCATGCGCACGCCGGTCAGGTCGATCTCGCGCGGATCCAGCCTGTTGAAGCGCGCATCGCGTAGATCGGCGCCGCGCAGGTCGAGTCCGCGCGCTTCGATGTTGTTCAGGTCGCAACCGGAGAGATCGGCGTCTGTGAGCGATGCATCGTTCCAAAGGCTGTGCGAAAGGCGGCTGCCTGCGAACACCGCGCCGTTCAGCACGGTCTTGCTGAAGTCGGCGTAGGCCAGGTTGCATTCGCTGAACGTGGCGGTGGCGAAGTCCCCGGCGCTCAGGCTGAAGTCGGCGAGGGAAAAGTCGATGCCTGATGCCTGGCAGCGCCGCAGTTCGATTCCGAACGAGCGTGTTCGGGTGCACACCGCAGTGGTCAGATCGCATGTTTCGAAGCGGCAGTTGCGCAACATGGCGTATGAGAAGTCGCAGTTCACCTGTTGATCGCCGTCGTAGAACTGGCAACGCTCGAAGTGGCCGTCACTCAGATCGCTGCTGCGAAAACTGCACTGCGTAAAACGACAGTCGATGAAGTGGGCGTCGGTGAGCACGGCTTGCCGGAAGCTGGTTCGATCGAATGTGACATTGCGTATCTCGAGCCCGCTTACATCCTGTGGCCAGACGATGGATTCGGCCACGAGCGCGTCGCGCAACGCACCCGCGGCGATGTCGGCATCGAATCGTTGTTGGGAAATGGCCTCGCGTTCCGGTTGTGTCACGTTGGGGAACTCGAATCGGTTGCGGGGTTGCATCGAGCGCGCCTTAGAATAGCAGCGTAGCCACAACCCAGAGGCAGATGACCGCCATCGACGACGAACCCCGCCTTACGCGACGTCCATGGCGCACGCTCTTCGGATTGCTCGCGGCGTTGGTGGCCAGCTACTGGGTTGGACGACGACTGGGCTTAAGCAACGAGGACCTGCTTGGATATCTTCTGGCGAGCCTTTCGATGGTGATCGCGGCAGCGCTGGTCGCACTGCTGGTGTTCGGTGTGATGCGGCTGTTTCGCCGGTAGCAGCAATCTCTCAGGAGGCCCCGCCAAGCGGGCGGCGACGACTACGTTTCTCGCCTGGCACTGAGTACTCGTGCTGCCAGATAGACCAGCGCCACGAACACCGCGAGACCGGCCAACATTTTCACAATGGTGCCGGCAGCGAACGAGTGCACGCCAGGCTCTCCTGCATGAATCGTGACTCTGGTAGTGACAGTTGCCCCGCGAGCATCGGTGATGTTCATGAACCAACCCGTCGCATCGGCGGGTGGAGCTTCCGAAGAAACAATGTCCCCGTCGATTGTTGCCGGTAGCGTTCGCCACGCCCGCTCGTTGACCGGATCGCGATCGCGGGTGAGGTGCAGCGCCGCCGTCTTCAGTTTCTGGGGACTGGTGAATCTCGCATGGATCCGCCCGTTTTGGATCCACGTCTCGCCGACTGTAGGCAGGGCCGTCATGCCCAGAAGGTGCTGATCGATGAATATCCCGATCTCCATCGGCGCCCGACCGGGGAGATTGCCATGGGGCATGTCGACCGTGATCCGCAGCTGCTTCACACCGGGCACGACATCGAAGCTCCTCATGTAGCTGTCCAACGGGTATGCCCTATCGTTGGTTCCGTTCACGAACAGAATCGGCATCGACACCGCCGGCAGATAGCGCGACGGGTCCCAGAGCGTCACCCACCGATTCCTCTCGTCGGTCGTCATCCTCGCGAACTGCGGCAGCCATCTGCTGTTCTCGAACAGATAGCCGCAACCGTAGACCGTAACCGCAGCCCTGAAGCGGCTATCGACACCGGCCACGATGTTCGCCAAGTAGCCGCCCCAACTGATACCGATCACTGCCGTGCGACCCGCATCCACCTCGGGAAAACCGCGCATCAGTGAGTGGGCACGGATGACAGCGGCTACCGCGTGAAAGGTCCATTGCTCCGTTACCGGCTCAGTAATGCTGCCGAATGTCGTTTCGTCCGTTTGGTCGGGTCCGCCGTCCGGCAAACGCGTTCGATTCTTCTTGTCGTATGCGTCGGCGCCTTCGATCGGCCGGCTCCCCGCAAGGTCCATCGCGATCGCCGCGTAGCCCCGCTGCGCCCACTGCTCGACCCAATCTCGAAATGCGGTTCCACCGCCGCCGTGGATCAGTACGACCGCAGGCAGGGTCTCGTCCTGCGACGCATCGCCCTTCAGTGAACCTGGCGTCGCGTAGTACGCAAACACCCTTGTCGGCTTGCCGCGATACGGTTCTCCCTCGTACAGCACCGATCGCACTGGCGCCACGGCATCGACCCACTCGAATGTCGGCGGCAGGGCAAGCGCTTCCAGGTTCCAAGGCATGGTGTCGGGCAGCGTTGGGGACCGCGTAATCGGCTCTGCGCCGTAAACGATCGAGTAGCTCAACCACAACGTACCGATCGCCACCCCGTAGCGAATACGCTGCGCCATACGACCGGCCCCCTCGTTGGTCCTCGACATCGCTGACCTGTAAAGCGACGCAGCCGGTAGCGGATCAGATCGAGTACCCTTCCTCGGTGAGCGGCATCCTCCTCACGCGCTGGCCCGTCGCCGCGAAGATCGCGTTCCCAACGGCCGGGGCAAGGGGCGGCAGCGCCGGCTC
>CAZLDA010000517.1:0-3358 GCA_964557875.1 uncultured Pseudomonadales bacterium
CGATCCAGCCTGGCGCAAGCCAACCGGACAGCGAAGCAGACGCTCAATCACTGCAACAGCGACATCAAGAACCGTGCAATGTCGCAATGACCGTCTAGGTCATCGGTTCATCGTCGAGACATAGGATCTTCGATCCGTTCGTTCAATTCGGGCATCGGCCCATCTTTCCGTCGACGTCGAGCGATTCGCCTTCGGCGACGCCAGACAATTCATCAACCCAGCGGCTCCGCCGCATTATCCAAAGGAGGTGACTTAGAAAACCACGTTCGAAGTAAGACCGGACTGTGTAGGTCTGTTGGTACTGGCGCAGACGTACTCTTCAACAGAAGAGGCCCTGCGTCGCCGAAGATCGGCACTGTCAGGTCAGGGAGTGGTGTCCCACGATCGTTACCGTGAAAACGGAACTCGTTCAGCTACGGCTGCCGAGTCGGTCAGAAACACTTACCAGACTGTTCGAACACCTTAGCGACCTGAACCACCAACGATTTTGCAGTTTCGTCTGAGTCGGATCGACTTCGTTGCCCGAGAGTGTTGACGCACGTTGAGTCTGGATCGGCCATGGGTGCAAACGTGACGTCGATGGTTCGAGGGTATTCTTCGCGCTCGTAGTCCAAACTGATGTGCATCGCGTGCTGGGCATATCGATCACGACATCATGGCGGTATGAACGTTTGAACGGAACCTTGCGATCTGGCCTGTGTTTCTGGCTGATTTGCAGCGCGGCGATGTGCAGCGGAACCCTGTCGGCACAGGAGAGCGGTTCAGTAGTACCGGTACAGCAGCTCCTTCAGACCGCCGCTTACATCGGCATCGACTACAACGGTGCGGTCGCCAACGGCGCGGTCAGGCGCCATGATCGCAGGGATCGCTACGGCCAGCGGACGCGCCGGCGCAAAACTACCGATTGGTCAGTTCTTCACGTTTTGTGCGTACACGGTGTTGTTGTTAGCTGTGATCTTCACCGGCAAAGGCGTCATCGCTTTGCAGGAGTCGGGCGTGATTGCTCAGACCTCCGTGAACCTGCCCACCATCAGCGTACTCGGCGTGTATCCCACATTGCAAAGCATCGGCGCGCAGGTGGCGGTGCTGCTGCTTACCGTCACACTGTTGTGGCGACAGCGGCAATCGGGACGACCTAAGTGACGACTTCCAGGGTTGCAGTTGATTGCGATGCAATTGCAGACGCCTCGGCGCATTGACTGGTACCTGACGCACCCGCGCTCGACGAGTGCTGGTTCCGAACTGGTGTGTTCGCCGTATCGATCGCTATGCTCATGCCGGCATGAGCATTTCTGGCCGCGTCGACAACGGCGTTCCGTTGCGCGGCGAGTCGCCAACCTTGAGTTGTTCTTGATCAACACGCTCGCCGTGCGACTCGTCACGACGACGTTACTCGTTGGACTCGCCGCGACAGAGCGGGGCGGTTTGACGCGGATCGAGCGGGCCAGGGTGGCTCGAGCTCGTGTTCGCCATCGTATTGGTGGATTGGAGCTTGTATCTGCAACACCGTCTGTTTCACTGGGTGCCGTGGCTATGGCGTCTGCACGTCGTGCATCACTCCGATACCGAGTTTAATCTGACGACCGGCATCCGTTTTCATCCAGGCGAGATGCTGATTTCGATGACGATCAAGGCAGCGACGGTGTTGGCACTCGGCGCACCGCGGTGGGTGGTGCTGATGTTCGAGTCGCTGCTGAGTGCGGTCTCGCTCTTCACACACACGGCTCACCGCGCTGCTGAGGCAGCCGTTCGTCGAGCCGTGTACCGTGACCAATCAATCGTCTCGTCGAGTGGTCGAGTCGTCGAGTAGGAGGAATTGATGAGCTTGGTATGGATCACTACTCTCCGAGTCATCGTGTGCTCGATTGGGAGACGCCGACGTTTCGTCGAATCCAGCCAATGACGATGCGGGCGTTCTTGCACCAGCTCCCGTCATGTATGGCGTCGCCCTTCTCATCGGATTTGTAGCCGAATTCACTCTGCCGATCGAGCATCTGTGGCAACCCGTTTCGCCTTGGCTCGGAGTTGTCGTTGTTGCCGTTTCCGTTGTTATTGGATGTTCAGCGTTCAACGCGCTCATCCGAAGTGAAACGGCCTTCGATGCGCGCAAGCCCACAACCCTGATCGTCGCTCATGGAGCGTTCCGCTATAGCCGTAACCCGACGTACTTATCGCTAAGTCTGCTGTACGTGGGCATCGCTTTGGCGCTCGGTTCGTTCTGGGTCTTGCTTATGGCAGTGCCCGCCGTCTTGACCACTCATTACGGGGTCGTGGTCCGCGAAGAACGCTATTTGGACGAAAAACTTGGTGAGCAATACCGCCGCTACACGGCGAGCGTTCCGCGGTGGTTTTGAGAATTGTTCCAACATTACTCCGCAGGGGACGCTAGTAGTATCCGATCTGATACTGCGGCGTTGCGACCAACCTAAGCGTATCCACGGATTGGCACTCGGAAGCAATCGGCGGAGCTTAAGCTCCCGCGGCTGGTGACACTGTGTCGGACCGCCAGGAGAAATCTGTGCGGCTCATAGGAATGCTTGATTCGCCTTACGTTCGTCGCGTGGCAGTCTCATTGCAACTGCTTGATCTGCCCTTTGAGCACAGTCCCATTTCCGTCTTTAGCGAATATGCCCAATTTCAGCGGATCAATCCGGTGGTAAGGGCTCCGTCACTTGTCTGCGAGGACGGCGAAATTCTCATGGATTCGACGTTGATCCTCGAGTATGCAGAGGCTTTGGCTGACCCGCGAAAGAGCCTCATGCCCGCCACCCTGTCGGAACGCCAGCACGCGCTGCGTTTGATTGGGCTCGCGCTCGCCGCTTGCGAGAAGAGCGTGGCGATCATTTACGAACGTGACCAGCGGCCGGCGGCGAAGCTTCATGTGCCTTGGGTGTCGCGGGCGTCGGAACAACTCTTGGCCGCATTCGGCAGCCTCGAATCAGAACTGCGTCACCGGCCGTTGCCTGTTGGCGGCGCGATCGGTCAAGCGGGAGTGAGCATGGCGGTTGCGTGGCATTTCACGCAAATGACGCTGCCCGAGTACGTTGATCGAAGGGGACATCCGATTTTGGATGAGTTTTCTCGTCAAACTGAGCAGCTACCGGCGTTCAGAGCGGCGCCTCACGGTTCTGATACTTGCAGACCATCGAACATCGGCTTGGCGTAAAACGCGTCCGAACTAAGTTCGGTGGCGCGCAGAGAACTAGACCAATCGTCAGTAAGCTCGGCCATGTTGGGCATGAAGCGCGCCTAGGGATTTCTGCGTATTGAACCGATGCGTATGGGGATGCTCCCCTTCCCTGGCTTGGGTCGGATTCTGTTTGGAAGCGAGTCGAATCGATATGCAGCGGAATATCTT
>CAZLDA010000518.1:0-3354 GCA_964557875.1 uncultured Pseudomonadales bacterium
TACCGACAACAATTTTCCGACCGCTGCAGGCCTTGCGTCTTCCGCGTCGGGCTTCGCCGCGCTGATCACGGCGATGGACGCGGCACTCGGGCTGCAGATGTCCGACGTCGAACGCTCAATCGAGGCGCGTCATGCATCGGCGTCCGCCGCCCGTTCCATGTACGGCGGCTTCGTAACGTTGTCGGGCGGCAATGACTCCGCGTCGTGGATCGCGCGGCCGGAACTCGACGCCGCGGCGTGGCCGCTCGCAGTCGTAGTCGCAATCTGTTCGGAGCAACCGAAAGCGGTGTCATCGAGCGCCGGCATGCTGCAATCGAGATCTTCCCCTTTCTATGCCCGTTGGACCGAAACCGCCGCGGCCGATTTCATCGAGGCGCGGGCCGCCGTCGCGGCGCGTGACTTCGATCGCCTCGGCGCAGTCGCGGAAGCGAATTGTCTCGCCATGCACGCGGTGATGCTCTCGGCACGGCCGGCGCTGTCGTATTGGACCGCCGCCACCGTGGCCTGCATGGCGCGCGTGCGCGAACTGCGCGCGGCGGGCGAACGTGTGTTTTTCACCATCGATGCAGGACCGCAGGTGAAGGTTGTTTGTGAACCAGGCGCTTCCGCGCGCGTGCGCGACGCGATGGCCGAAGTCTCCGGTGTGCGCGAGGCCATCGCGGTGGCCCTGGGCGGACCTGCGGCAATCATTACCGATTCGGCATGAGCATCGTCGCAACCGCGCCCGGCAAGATCGTCGTTGCTGGCGAATATGCGGTACTGGTCGGCGCGCCAGCGCTTGCGGTTGCGGTGAACCGGCGCGTGCGTTGTGCAATCGACGAATCCGGCGCCAACGGCTGGACCTTCGCAACCCATGGTTTCGCGCCCGAGGCGGTTCACACGCGTGATTCGCTGTTGGACGGTCCGCTCGTAGCGCGCACCGATCCCGCGCATCTCTGTCAGCACGTATTGCGGCAGATGCAATCCGTTGGCGCGTCGCCCGACGCTCTCCCGGCGGATCTGCGCATCGACATCGATTCGAGCGCGGGCTTCGACGCCGGCCGCAAACTCGGCATCGGTACCAGCGCCGCGGTGTGTGCCGCGTTGACGGCGGCACTGCTCGAACGCCGCGGCAGCCGACTCGTCGTGTTTCCGATCGCACTGGCGGCGCACCGTGCCGCGCAAGGCGGCAGCGGCTCCGGCATCGACGTCGCTTCTTCCTGCACCGGCGGGCTCATTCGATACGAAATGCACCCAACCCCCGCGCTCGCACGCGTCGCGTTTCCGAACGGCATCTCCTACGCGGTCATCTGGACCGGCACCAGCGCCGATACACGCGAGCATCTCGTGCACTTCGACACGTGGCGCGACGGCAGTATCCCGCGTGAACTCGGCGCATTGATCGATGCAGCCGGCCAAGTGACCGACGCGCTAGGGACAGCATCGGAGTTCATGCGAGAATTACGCGCCTACGCCGCGGTGCTGCGCGCGCTCGACGATACGGCGCGGCTCGGTATCTACGGCAACGCGCACCGGCGCTTGAGTGAGCTCGGCAGCGAAGCCGGCGTAGTGTACAAACCGTGCGGCGCCGGCGGCGGCGATCTCGGAATGGCCTTTGCGAACGACACGACTGCGATCGAGTCGTTCGCGCGCGCCGCGCATGCGGCCGGATTCAAGCGTTTGCCCGTGGAGTTGGACGAGCATGGCATCACCGTCGGCGTCGAAAGATAGCGGATCGCGGATTCCGAATTTCTTCAAGATGACCATTCGCGAGCGACTCGACGCGTTGCGCGAACGCGATCTGCTGTCCGACGACGACATTGCGCTGCTGTCGGCCGGCGATCACACGCTGCGCATCCAGACGGCGGACAAGATGATCGAGAACGTCGTCGGCGTGCTGGGTCTGCCGCTGGGGCTCGCGCTGAATTTCCTGATCAACGGTCGCGACTACGTGGTGCCGCTGTGCGTCGAAGAACCGTCGATCGTCGCGGGCTTATCGGCCGCCGCGCGCACCGCGCGATTGTCCGGCGGCTTCAAGTCGAGCGCGACGGACCCGATCCTTATCGGCCAGGTGCAGCTGGTAGACATGGGCGATCCGCTGCAGGCGATGGATGCGTTGCGCGCGCACCGCGACGAAATCGTAAGCCTGGCAAACAGCCTGCACCCGAAGATGGTCGCGCGTGGCGGCGGCGCCCGCGACATCGAACTGTTCCACTACACCGCGCCTGAAGATGGCCGTCAGATGGTGGTGATGCACCTGCTCGTCGACACGCGCGACGCGATGGGTGCCAACCTGGTCAACACGATGTGCGAGGGAGTTGCCTCGCTGGTCGAGTCGATCACCGGCGGCAAGGTGTTCCTGCGCATCCTGTCGAACCTGACCGATCGCGCGCTGGCACGCGCGCAGATGGTGATTCCGGTGAACAATCTCGAAGGCAAGGGCTACAGCGGCGCCGAAGTGCGCGACGGCATCATCCTCGCCAACGATCTTGCAACGGTGGACCCTTACCGCGCCGCGACGCACAACAAAGGCATCATGAACGGCGTCGACGCCGTAGCGCTCGCAACCGGCAACGACTGGCGCGCCATCGAGGCCGCCGCACACGCCTATGCCGCGCGCAACGGCCGTTATGCATCGCTTACCCGCTGGTACAAGAACGAGCGCGGCGATCTGGTCGGCGAAGTCGAAATGCCTATGAAAGTCGGCACCGTCGGCGGATCGCTCGAAACCAATCCTACCGTTCGCATCAACCACAGGTTGCTCGGTTCACCCGACGCGCGCGAACTCGCGTCGATCATGGCCACGGTCGGCCTCGCACAGAACTTCGCGGCGTTGCGCGCGCTTTCGACGGACGGCATTCAGCAAGGCCACATGACGCTGCACGCGCGCAGCGTGGCGACCACGGCCGGCGTGCCCGAGCATCTGTTCGACAGCGTTGTAGAAGCGCTGATCGAATCGGGCGACATCAAAGTATGGAAAGCGAGGGAACTGGTGCGGACGATGAACGTGCAAACCACCGCGCAACCCGGTTCGGAGCCGCGCAGTTTTGCAAACGGTAAAGTCATCCTGCTGGGCGAGCACGCGGTGGTATACGGGCGCCACGCGATTGCGGCGCCAATCCCGCTTGCCGTCGAAGTGCGCGTACTCGATGCAACGGACGGTGTCCGGCTGCTGATTCCGCGCTGGGGTGTGGAGCAGCGGATCAAAGCAATAGAAGAACATCAGCAAGGCGTGGCCGGAATACTCGCGATGCTGTTGCGCGAGTTGAAGCTCGACGACCGCGCCATCGACATTGAGGTGTTCCCGCACATTCCGCGCGCGATGGGGCTGGGTGGATCGGCCGCACTCGCCGTCGCCATCGTGCGGTCGTTGGA
>CAZLDA010000519.1:0-3321 GCA_964557875.1 uncultured Pseudomonadales bacterium
CTATCTGTGGGAGCACCGACATCATCGCGGTGAGCGCCGGCTGATCGTCAACGTGTTGAGTTAGTGCGCGCATGTGGCGCGCCATTCGGCTCTACGTGAGCTTCTCACGCTGGGCGTCGGCCCATCGGCGATGTCCGGCGGGATCGAGAATCATCGAGCAGAAATACAGCAGCATTTGCCGATGCGTGGTGGTGAGGTGACATCGGTCCATCGCCAGCTCGCCGGCTTTGCTGTTGATGAAGCGGAAGCACTCCGTCAACGTCTCGCCGCGTCCGAGCACCGGTTCGATCGACTGATTCAGGAAATCGTGCAGCGGCTCCATGTCATCGTCGGTCAGGCCGGCTTCCGCCGGGTCGAGCACGATGTTTGCCCACAACGTGGCGATGTTGACTCGAAACAGATCTTTGTCGACGAAGCTGCCAGCCACGCCGCAGCGGCGTTCGATCTCGTGGAGTACCGGTGCGAATCGTTCGTCGAAGTCGCCCACTGCCTCAGCGCCCCTTCTGTCGAAGCGCTTTGAGTTCTTCGATGGTTTTCGTGAGGCGCTCCAGCCGTTCCGAGATCTGTGCGAGACCCACATCGTCGATCGATGCGGATTTGATGCGTTCGTACTGCGCTTCGAGGCGTCGTCGTGTGTCGCGCTCTTCTGCAATGAAACGTCCGAGCAGTTTGCCCGTAAGCGGGTCGATGGTTTTGTCTTCGAAGATCCCGCCTAAGCCTTCGTCGTCGCGTTCGCGGCCATATCCGAAAACCGATTCGAATTTCTCGATGTCGGAAACGTTCGAGCGCAGCGTTTGCAGACGCGCCTCGAAATCCCCCGCCGGTTTTTCCAGAACGTTGTAGCCGAGTTCACAAAGGCGCTTCGTGAATGCCGCTGCGTGTTCGCACTCGCGGATCGCGACCATGTTTAGCGTGCCCGCGAGATCGCGATCCCGCGTTGTCTTTGCCCATGCATCGAACAGCGCGTGGCCGCGCGTTTCGCCTACCGCGATCGCGTTCAGCACTTTGAGATAGCTCGGCTTGTCGGACATCGCAGCACTTCGTCGTTCGTGGGTCTGCAGGTATGTTAGCGGCGCAGTCTCCCTCCGCAAGTCGCGCCGGCATCCGCGTTTGCATTGCCAAAATGCCGCCGCTAACGTAGCCGGGCTTTCGAAAAGTAAGGTGCTGTGGCGTAGTGGAAGGTCTTCGATTCGACAACATCAGCCTTCCGCCGCAGGCGGAGGCGCTGCGCGGCGAAGTGCGCGCGTTTCTGCGCTCCCATCAACCGCGCGAAGGGCTACCCGACTCCGATTTCAATCATGGCCACGATGCCCGGTTTTCGGCTGCGCTCGGCAAGCGTGGCTGGATCGGAATGACCTGGCCGCGTCGTTATGGCGGGGGTGAACGGACGTTCTTCGAACGCTACGTCGTTACCGAGGAACTGCTCGCGGCCGGCGCGCCGGTCAGCGCGCATTGGATCGCCGACCGCCAGAGCGGTCCGTTGTTGTTGCGCTATGGCACCGAGGCGCAGCGGGAGCGGTTTCTGCCGCCCATCACGCGCGGCGAGAGCTACTTCTCGATCGGCATGAGCGAACCGGACTCAGGCTCTGATCTCGCCTCGGTTCGCACCAGTGCGCGCAAGGTCGACGGCGGTTACGTCGTCAACGGCACGAAGGTGTGGACCACCGACGCGCACCGCAATCACTTCATCATCGCGCTCGTGCGCACCGACGCACCGGGACAAAGCCGGCATGAAGGTCTCACGCAACTGATCATCGACCTGCACGGCGACGGCGTGCAGGTGCGGCCGATCCGCAACATCGCGGGCGACGAAGACTTCAACGAAGTGGTGTTCACCGACTGCTTCGTACCGGACGACCAACTCGTCGGCCGCGCCGGCAACGGTTGGGAGCAGGTAACCAGCGAGTTGTCGTACGAGCGAAGTGGACCGGAGCGCTTCCTGTCGGCGTTTCGTGTGCTGGTCGAATTCGTGCGCGTGTCGGGACCGAGTCCTACCGATCATCAGGCGGCGGTCATTGGGCGCCTCGCCGCGCACCTCATGACGTTGCGTCAGATGTCGATCTCCGTTGCCGGCATGCTGCAGGCGGGTTCGAGCCCGGCCGTCGAGGCGGCACTCGTCAAGGCGCTCGGCAACGATTTCGAGAAGGAACTGCCGGAAATCGCCCGTCTCGCCGCGCCGCACGCCGATCACGACAACCGGTTTCGCGCGACCCTGGCGCAAACGCTGCTGCACATGCCGGCGTTCACGATCCGCGGCGGCACGCGTGAAATCCTGCGCGGTGTCATCGCGCGTGGACTGGGATTGCGCTGATGGACACGACACAACTGATTCTCGATACGGCACAGCGCATGTTCACCGATCACTGCGACAAGGTGCTGCTCGATCTTGCTGAACAGCATCACTATGCCGCGCGGCTGTGGGACGTCATTGCGGAAAACGGTTTGCCGCAACTCGCCACCTCTGCGGGTGGCGGCACGTTGGCCGATGCGTTCCGCTTGCTGCGTGTTGCGGGGCGGCACGCGCTGCCGGTGCCGCTGGCCGAAGCGTTGATCGCAAACCATCTGATAGGCGCGTCGGAGTGCGGCGTCTTCCAGGGCCGCATCAGCCTGGGCATCGCCGATTCGCACAGCGCCGAAGGCGGGGAAGTGAACGTGGCACTCGTCGGCGTGCCGTGGGCGCGGGCAATGGAGCGTATCTGCTATGTGATCGGCGATCCGCTCGAAATCGTCATGCTCGACGTTTCGGAATGCGAAGTCACCGAACGCACCAACATCGCCGGTGAGGCGCGCGACGACGTGCGTTTTCTGGGTGTTCCAACCCGCTGTGGAGCACCGACCGACATCGACGTGACGCGCGTGTTCGAATGGATGGCACTATCGCGCGCGGCGCTCATGTCCGGCGCGCTCGAACGTGTGCTCGAGCTGTCGCTCGACTATGCGAAGGAGCGCAAACAGTTCGGCAAGCCCATAGGCGGCTTCCAGGCGATCCAGCACAACCTGGCGCTGCTGGCGGGCCAGGTTGCAGCATCGTTGCGGGCCACCGATGCCGCCATAGCGGCGTTGGATTCGCCGCGGTTCCCCATCCAGGTTGCCGTTGCAAAAGCGCGCGTCGGTGAAGCCGCCGGCATTGCGTCTGAAATGGCGCATCAGGTGCATGGCGCAATGGGATTCACGCACGAGCATCAGTTGCACCATTTCACGCGGCGGTTGCTGGCGTGGCGCGATGAGTTCGGTCGGGAAAACTACTGGCAGCAACGTGTCGGCCGGCAGATTGCAGCCGGCGGCGCCGATGCGCTTTGGGACTTCGTCGTTGCATGAGTT
>CAZLDA010000520.1:0-3307 GCA_964557875.1 uncultured Pseudomonadales bacterium
ACGTGCCCGAGATCGCCGACCGCGGCGCGAATGCGGTCACGCCCATCATTCGCGGTCGCATCGAATTGCGAGGGCTGCGCTACACGTATCCGGGGGCCCGCGGCGAGGTATTGCGGGGCATCGATCTCGACATCGCGCCCGGCGAGACCATCGCAGTGCTCGGGCGGGTCGGTTCCGGCAAAACTACGCTGCTGCGCTGCTTCGTGCGCCTGCTCGACCCACCACCGGGCACGCTGCTGATCGACGGTTACGACGTCAGGGATTATCCACTCGGGCAGTTACGTCATCAGGTCGTTTTGGTGCCGCAAGACCCGTTCCTGTTCGCGGATCTGTTGCGGCACAACTTGAGCTACGACAACCCTGAACGCGAGGACGCGTTGATCTGGTCAGCTGCGAGCGATGCCGATCTGCGCGATACGATCGTCGCGTTCGCCGACGCCCTCGATACGCCCGTTGGGGAACGAGGCGTCACTTTGTCGGGCGGGCAGAAGCAGCGTTCGACATTGACGCGCGGCCTGATCAGGACACCGCCGGTTCTGATCCTCGACGACTGCTTCTCCAGCGTCGACACCGAAACCGAGGAACACATCCTGCGGCGGCTGCGCGCGGCCCGTCGCGGCATGACCACTGTGCTCGTGTCACATCGTGTTTCGACGGCGCGACACGCCGACCGCATCATCGTGCTTGCCGACGGCGTGATCACCGAGATCGGCAGCCACGACGATCTGATTCAACTCGACGGCTGGTATGCCGAGCTCGAACGCACACAGCGGCGTCGCGGCCGTTTGCTGTCGGAACTGCATGAAGCAGAAGCGGGTGCAGGATGAGCGCGACGCAACGCGATTACGCGATCTTCGATGCGGAGCTCGCCGGTAAGTCGTTCAACGCGCGATTGATCGGACGGTTGTTCGTGTGGGTGCGCCCGCACTGGCGTCTTGCGGCGATCAGCGGGTTGCTGGTGCTGGTTGCATCCGTGCTCGCGATCCTGATGCCGGTGATCGTGTCGCGCGTCGTGATCGACGGTCTGCTGAATGCGCCGCGGCCGGTAGTTCTGCCCGACTTCGGCATGAACGCGGTTACCAACTGGCTGATGAACTCCACCGGTTTGTCGCATCTCCTGGCGGCTTGCGCGCTCTATATGGTTGCGACCACTACATGGGCGATCGCAGCTCACTATCACCGCATCTACCTCGCCCGCGCCGTGCTGAACGCGTTGCGCGATCTGCGTTACGACCTGTTTTCGCATCTGGAAACGCGTCCGGCGTCGTTCTACGACCACGTCGCGGTGGGTCGCGTGATGACGCGAGTGACGAACGACATCGAGGTGTTGTTCCAGCTGCTGTCCGGATTCGGCGTGCTGATCGGTGAGTTCGTGCCGTTCCTGGTCGCGTTCTCGCTGATGCTCGCGATCGACGCGAAGCTGACGGGCATCCTCATGCTCGCGGTTCCGATCGTGGCGTTTGCCACGTATCTGTTCCGGCGCGGAACGCGCACGGTGTATCGCGCGATCCGGCAGAGCATTTCGCAGCTGAACCAGAACCTGCAGGAGAATCTGTCGGGCATTCAGGTGGTGCAGCTGAACCGGCGCGAAGACCGCAACCTCGCGCGTTACACCCAGATCAATCAGGAGAACCGCCGCGAGGAGAACCGCGCAGTGGAACTCGAGACGTTCTACGGAGCGTTCATCGACAGTCTCGGCTCGGCCGCGGTCGGCGCGATCATCTGGTTCGGCGGCGGCCACGCGTTGCAGCAAACCATTTCGCTCGGCAGCGTCGTGTTGTTCACGCAGTTCGTCGACATGCTGTTCCGGCCGATCGTCGCCGTTGGTGAACAGTACAACGTGTTGTTCCGCGCCATGGCGAGTGCGGAGCGGATCTTCCAGGCACTCGATTGGAACGAGCGCATTTATGAGCCGTCGAAGCCTGCTGCGCTACCCGCGCGCCTTCGCGGTGCCGTCGACGTTCGTAACCTGAACTTCGCCTATTCAGACGGCCCAAGCGTGCTGAAGAACGTGACGTTCCACATCGAACCGGGCGAGAAACTCGCCATCGTCGGCGCCACCGGATCGGGCAAGAGCACCATCATTCGCCTGTTGGCGCGTTTCTACGATTTCGCGCCGGGACAGATGTTCCTCGACGACATCGATCTGATGGAGATTCCTTCCGCGGAAGTTCGTCGCCGCATCGGCATTGTGCTGCAGGACTTTCACGTCTTCTCGGGCAGCGTCGCCGACAACATCAGTCTCGGCAATCCCGGCATCTCCCGCGAACAAGTGGAAACTGCGGCGCGGCTGGTGCACGCGCACGATTTCATCATGCGGTTGCCCGGCGGCTACGACGAACCGCTGATAGAGCGCGGGCAGAATCTGTCGCAGGGTCAGCGGCAACTGCTCGCGTTTGCGCGTGTGCTGGCAGCCGATCCGGAAATCCTGGTGTTGGACGAAGCGACCGCCAGCATCGATACCGAAACCGAATTGTTGATACAGGACGCGTTGCGCGTCTTGACGAAGGACCGCACCTCGATTGTGATTGCGCACCGATTGCAGACGATTCAGGAAGCTGACCGTGTTCTGGTTCTGCAGCACGGCGAAGTAAAGGAGGTCGGCACGCACGAAGAGTTGCTATCGCGTCCCGGGGTATATCGAACACTCTATGAATTACAATTCCAGGACACCGCGGCATGAACGATCTTGCGGCGTGAACAGGAGTTCCGTGTGCGCCCGCTGATGTTCAATCCGCTGTTACTCAGCCTGATGCTGTGTGGCCTGTGTGGTGCGCTGTCGGGATGCGGCGAAGGGGGCGTGCCGGAACGTTCGACAGGCGCACCAGAAATCCAGGTTGCGGCACCGACCGATGACGCAACTGATCAAAGGGCCGCTCCAACCGCGCCGGCAGTTGCCGATTCAAACGCGGCGCCTGACACGCAGTTGTCGTCGACCGATACCCCAGAACCCCAACCCACAGCACCGCCGCCCGATACCGATGGCGATGGGGTGATCGATACCGCCGATTCCTGTCCCGAAACCGAGCAGGGCAAACAGGTCGATGCCAACGGGTGCCCGGTCGATCCCGACGGCGACGGTGTGGTCGGACCGGTCGACCTCTGTCCAGACAGTCCGTACGGTGAGCCGGTCGACGCAACCGGTTGTCGACCGCGGCTCGCGGTGGCCCAGGAATACACCTTGCTGCTCACCTTCGAGACAGGCTCCGCGAAGATCATCGGTGATCCTCGCGGTGCGCTCGCGGAGGTTGCCGCATTGGTCACCCAGTATCCGGAAACGACGGTGGTCATCGAGGGACACACCGAC
>CAZLDA010000521.1:0-3306 GCA_964557875.1 uncultured Pseudomonadales bacterium
CGAATTCAGCGTGGTAAGTAACTCCGCACGCGTGGCGAACACGGTTTGTGCGAACGAATTGAGATAGAGCTTCAGCGATTTGCTTTCGACGATCGCACCCGAGTTGCACGGCACGCGCACTTTTACCAAGCCGACGTCCGGCCTTCCCTTCGCGTTCAGCCACGAGAACTCGTAGCAATTCCAAGTGTCCTCGCCATGAAATGGCGGGCGTTCGCCCATTCGCAGCGCTGCGCGTAGTTGCACACGCTCGATCGAGCGGAGCAGCGACGGCGTATACGTCGTCGGATAGTCGGATTCCTTGCCGAGCGGTAGATCCGGGTGCACGGCCGTGCTCATGGCGAAAGTCGCATTCAAGAAACGATCCACTACAACCAACGCACGAAAGCGAGTCAACGCCACGACGACGAAACCGGATGAGCGGTCGGAAATCGTGCACCAACGGAGCGGTTTACCCCAAGGCGGGATCAGGCGTAAGGTCGCGGAAAAGGCAGAACAAACACGTTGAAAGGGTTCTGATGATCCGATTGACCACGCAGGTTGAAGACAGGGAACTGGTTGCGGCAATACACGCGTTGGGACGCGATCGAGTGAAGCGCTTCTTACGTCTGATGCTGTTGTACAAAGACGATCAACTCCTGCTCGAAGAATGCGCCGACATGGTTCTCGAAGAACTCGAGCGGCGCGCCTCTTCCAAATAGCCTCTTCCGAATAGCCTCTTCACGCGCTTCAAGCGCTTCAGTTGTTCTCACCCACCCTATAGAGCACGTCGATCGCCGGAATGTCCGAGGCGGTCGCCTCCAGCGAAAGCCGTCGACTCAACAGCAGCTCGAACAGAATCGCGCTCGTACGCGTAAACGTCTGATACGAATACCGCACGAAGATCCGATCGCTGAAGCGCTTGCCGGCCACCACCGTCAGATCTTCCGTGGTGCCGCCGGTGGCGGTGAGTTCGTCGATGTGCAGAACACTGCTCACCTCCTCGATTACCGGCGAAGCGCCCTTCAGGCCCAACGCAATCGCCGCACCCATCACATTGCTGCCTTCTTGTGCGCTAGCCGCATTCAGCGGCCGCCCCAAAACCAGATAGGCCAGCGTCTCTGCCTCGGACATTGCGGGTGTCGAGTACAACGTCGTTTCTATGGCGTGCGCGGGTCCTTGAATGCGAGCACCGACGGTGACGGTTCGTGTGGTTTCGCGAATCGTTCTGGATGCGGTCGCATCGACGTACGGTTCCAGCGGTGGGCCGCTGTATGTGAGGCGACCGGACTCGATCGCCAGCTTCTGTCCATACACCGAGAAAGTGCCGTCCACCAATGTCAGCGTGCCGTTCAGTTGTACGAGGCCTTCGGCCGATTGACGCAGTCGCAGCGCGCCGGTCAATCCGGTGTCGAGTCCGAACGCGGTGAAATGCACGCGATCCTGCAACACCACCTCGAGATCTACTTCGAGACGCGAGCCGCCGGGACGCACCTCTACACGATTGATCACCACCACGTCTTCGCTCACCGGCACCGCGCCCGGCGGTAGTTCGCTGAGTTTGATCTCCGCCTGCGGGATCTCCACGCGGCCTCGCAACGAAGTGAGTCCAACGCGCCAGTCGATATCCACGCCACCGGCGATACGCGCCGTTGCATCGGGAATCGAAATCGGCAGATCGGTGGCCTCTACACGCCCATGGAACGTTCGCGAGTCTTGTAAGGGTTCACGCAACGAACCCGTCAGCATCAGTCTGCCCTTATCGGTCTGCGCACTTCCAACCACCGTCCATTGCTCGATGCCACTCAGCTGCATCGTCAGCTCCATCGCGGTCAATTCGACGCGAGGCTCCGTGACCACGACGCGGGCATTTCTGACGTTCAGGACACCGTGCACGTCGGGCGCGGCAATGGTGCCGGCAATGACAAACTCGCCGTCCAGCGCACCGGCCGTTTCACCGAGTCGCCGCGTAAATGTCGCAAGGAAGCCCAGATCCTTCAGCGCCAGTACCACGCGCCCATCGAGCGCTGCCGATTCGTCGAAGCCGTTTACGGTGAGATCCGCGGTTAGAACCCGAGCCGCGTCGGTGTCGGCGTGCAGCGTCACCTCGGCACGATTGTCTTTGAGTTCCACCTCGGCGGTCAGTGTAGGCAGCGCAATGCCGTTCGCGGAGAGGTCCTGTTCGTCGAGTAGGCGAAGCGCTTCGGTGTTGAGCCGCGCGGAACCCCTCCAGCGACCGCCGTCGCCTGCCACGTCCCAACGCCCGGCAATCCTTCCCGCAATACGCGGCGCGCTCTCGAAGCGGCTCGCAATTCCGGCGATGTCGAACGCCTCGATCGCGCCGGCGAGGCGGATACGTTCGCCCTCCATCAGCGCGGCATCCACGCACACGCGACCTTGCGCGCTCGTTGGCAACCAGCAATGCGGCGATGCACCGAGCGCCGACTCGGCGATGTTCACGTCGACATCGCGATCGAGCCGCCAGCGCTCGCCCGGCAGTGTCAGCAACGCACCGCTCTCCACTTTCACATCCCAGCGATCGTCGTTCTTCCGTGCTGACAGGTCCACCGAGCCGCGTTGGTCGGAGAGATTCCAGGCGAACGAACCCTCGAGTGCATCGAGCGATCCACGAACCGTGCCGTCGATTCCTGTCAAACGCAGGTCGTCCCGCGATACCTGCGCAGCGTCGAAACGGGCGTTGCCCGACGCACCCTCCTTCACGGTCGCCTCCAATCGCGCGCCGCTCGCGCTCCAGTCGCCATAACGCAGCGAATTCGAGCTGGCAGAAAGATCGATGTTCGGCGCATCGCGTCGCCCCGATACGACGACATTCCCTGTAAGATCGCCGTGCAAATCGGGCAGCAGTATCCCCAGACTCGGCATGTTCAAGCGCGCGCGACCCGACACGTCGTCACCCTTCCAGTCGAGTTCCACGACCGCCTGATTGGGTCCCGATCGCACTTCAACGCCGCGCGCCGACCATCGATCGTCGCGCCGCGTCACCTGCCCTTTCGCCTCGAACGGCGCATCGTTCAACACACCGCTGAGCGCGGTCACGTTCACGTCGACATCGCCTCCCTCGAGAGTCAGATCCACGCGGCCGGAAATGGCGCCCGACAGCGTCTCCGCCAGAAGCGCAGGGTCGAAGTTGTCCACGTCGGCGTGCAGTTCGGCCGACCAGTCCGGCGTTCGCGCGATGCGCCCGCTCGCCACGGCTCCGCCGCGTTCGGATGCCAGCGATAACCGTGCGATCTCCAGGGCCTCGAGCGAACCTGAGGCTTCGAGTGCAACTTGCGCCTGCGGAAGGTCGGGAACGCTGATCGTAGCGCC
>CAZLDA010000522.1:0-3303 GCA_964557875.1 uncultured Pseudomonadales bacterium
GGCCGAAGCCATCATCGTGGTTCCGAATGCGGCGGCGGCCGCGGAGGGCGATAGAGCAAGCGCATCCTGAATGCGAAACGACAGTGTCTGCTGTACCACCGCCGCACCCATGAACATCGCGATGCCCGGCACGATCCAGGGCAGGACCCGTCGATCGGTCAACTTGACGCGGGGCGGATGCGAGGTGTGCGGGTGTGTCGGTATGGATGGTAGGTAGCGCAGCGTCAACGCGGCGGCGACGGCCACGCAAACCACCGCGAGCACAAATGGCGCCAACAACGAAATTGCGGCCAGCATCCCTCCGACGGCGGGACCCGCGATGGAGCCCAGGTTGTTTGCTGCGCCGATGCGGGCAAGCCCGCGCGCACGGTCATTTGGCGAGGTGATGTCGGCGATGTATGCGCCCGCCGCCGGTGCGGAAGCCGACATCAACGTCGCTTGCGTCATACGCGCGGCGATCATCGCGAACCACGCGAACATCGGCGTAAGCCAGCCTTCGAGTGCGAACCAGAAACTCGCAGCGAACAGACTGCCGCCGATCACGTAGCCGAACTGTCCGATGATGAAGATGCGGCGCCGCCCGAACCGGTCGCTCGCCCGGCCCCAAAGCGGGCTCGCGAAGAAGAACACAATCGACGATGCAGCAATGATCGCGCCGACCTGAATCTCTTTGAGCCCGACCTCGCGCCCGAGGCTCGGCATCACGGCGAACATGGCACTTTGTCCCAACGCCTGGGTAGCGAGACTGCCGCACAGCAGCAGATAGATGCGCCGCACGGGCGGCATGCCGTGCGGTGGCTGAGGATCGGGCATCGGTTATCCTTGCGCGGGTTCGACGATAGGCCACGGAATATAACGATGCATGAGCAGCGCTTCGATGTCCTGATCGTGGGTGCCGGTTTGTCGGGTATCGGCGCGGCCTATCACCTGCAGACTCAGTGCCCGGGAAGGAGCTACACGATCCTCGAAGGTCGCGGCGGCATCGGCGGCACCTGGGACCTGTTCCGCTATCCCGGCGTTCGATCCGACTCGGACATGTACACGCGGGGTTATTCGTTCCGTCCGTGGACGGCGCCGAAAGCGATTGCCGACGGTCCGTCGATTCTGGAATACGTTCGCGAGACGGCACGCGCATACGGCATCGACAAGCAGATCCGCTTCAACCTGCACGTGCGTCGCGCGTTCTGGTCCACTCCGGACGCCGAATGGACCGTGGAAGCGGAGCGTGCCGACTCGGGAGAGGTGGTGCGGTTCCGCTGCGGGTTTCTGTTCATGTGCAGCGGCTACTACGACTACGCAAAAGGGTACACGCCGGAGTTTCCGGGCGCCGACCGCTTTGCCGGCCGCATCGTGCATCCGCAGAAGTGGACACCCGACATCGACTACGACGGCAAAAAAGTGGTCGTAATCGGCAGCGGCGCGACAGCGGTGACGCTCGTTCCGGAAATGGCGAAACGCGCCGCGCACGTGACGATGCTGCAGCGGTCGCCCACCTATGTGGTTTCAGCACCGGAGCAGGACAAGTTCGCAAACACACTCCGCAAGTATCTCTCCGGCAAAGCAGCATACGCAGTCACGCGATGGAAGAACGTGCTGTTGGGCATGCTGTTCTTCTGGTTCTGCAGACACTACCCGGCGCGGGCAAAGGCGCTGCTCGTCGGCGGTGTGAAAACGGCGCTGGGTCCGGAGTATCCGGTCGAGCGCGATTTCGCACCCGCATACGACCCGTGGGACCAACGCGTGTGTCTGGTTCCCGAGGGCGATCTGTTCGAGTCGATCAAGACGCAGCGCGCGTCGGTGGTAACCGATCAGATCGAGAGCTTCACCGAAACGGGAATCCGTTTGCGCTCCGGCGCCACGCTCGAGGCCGATCTCATCGTCACTGCAACCGGATTGAATCTGCAGGTGCTGAGCGACCTGCAGATCACCGTAGACGGCGCGCGAATCGATCTCGCTGAAACCATGGCCTACAAGGGCATGATGTTCAGCGGCATTCCCAATCTGGCGCTGTCCATGGGATACACGAACGCGTCTTGGACGTTGAAATGCGATCTCACTTGCGGCTACGTCACGCGATTGCTCAATCACATGGCCAGGCGTGGCTACACGCAATGCTGCCCGCGTGCGGGTGCGGATCTGCCAAAGGAGCCGATGCTCGATTTCTCGTCGGGATATGTACAGCGCTCTATCGCGAAGTTCCCCAAGCAGAGCACGAAGGCGCCGTGGCGCTTGTACCAGAACTACGTGCTCGACATCTTCGCGCTGGGGTACGGCGCGCTCGAAGACGGCGTCATGGAATTCTCGTCTCCGGCACGTCGTGCCCCGGAGCTTCAGGCAGCAGGTTGATCCTCGTGTGCGCGCACTACCAGCGTAGTGCGCGACTTCACGAACTCGTTAGCGCTATTCCGGGTTGCGGCAGAAATCGGCGATGCTCACCGCGGTGTCGCGGCTGATCTCAGGGCACGCGATCGGGAAGATCTCCGTGCCATGGATGGTACCCATCACCTGGCGGCAGCGCGCTTTCACGCCAGCGCGTAGCAGCAGGCGATAGAAGCCGATACCTTCATCGCGCAGCGGATCGCACTCGTTCACGCTGATGATCGTGGGCACCAGGTCCTTCACGTCTTCCTCGGTGGCGAAGCCGGGCCATGCAAGCGGGTTTCGGCGTTCCAGTTCGAGGATGCCGTATGCCATCGGACCCTGGTTATTGTGCAGGTCGAGCAGAATGCCGTTGTTCTCCTTGGAAGACGGATTCTGCGGCAGCGGCCACATGCCGGCGATGTAAGGGCATAGCGCGTATAGACCACGGATCAGCTTCAGGTCGCCATCGCGTTTGAGCCGCAAGCCGGTCGCCAGCGTGAGGTTTCCGCCGCCGCTTTCGCCCGCAATGATGATCCGCCTGGTGTCGATGCCAAGCTTCGCTCCGTTGGCGGCAACCCACTTCAAACCCGACACGCAATCGTTCAGACCTGCGGGATAAGGTGCCACTTCCGGCACTGACGACGGCGTCAAGGCGTTGCGGAAGTCGACCATCGCAACCGCCACGCCCTGCGCCGCGATGATGCGTCCCCAGGCGCGGTAGTTGCCGTCGTAACACGACATCGACTGCATACCGCCACCATGAATGTAGTAAACGCACGCGACGGGCTCTGTGCTGGAGGGACGAATGAACTGAATGTTGATGGTGTTGCCGTCGGGTTGCGACGGGACCTTGTAGTCGGTAACGGTCAATCCGGCGGACGGTGCGATGGTTTCGTTGTTGCACATCTCGAGAAAGCCGCGCAGCGCTTCGCGTTGCTGCTG
>CAZLDA010000523.1:0-3300 GCA_964557875.1 uncultured Pseudomonadales bacterium
CATCCGGGCATGCCGGCTTCGGCGGGGCGCTGTTCCAGACGCTGCGCAGGTTCTACGGTACCGACGACATCGCGTTCACGTTCGTTTCGGACGAGTTCAACGGTGTCACGCGCGACAACCATGGCAACGTGCGGCCGCTGCTGCCGCGCACCTTCTCTTCGTTGTCGGAGGCGGAGGAAGAAAACGGGCAGAGTCGCATCTATCTCGGTATCCATTGGTCGTTCGATAAATCCGACGGCATTGCGCAGGGCCGCAAGGTCGCTGACTACGTCATTGCCAACGCGTTTGTGCCGCTGCGGCGTTAGGTCGGTGCGGTGTTGCGCGGTAGCGGTTCGCCGGGCCGTGGACTACTACCCACGAAAGTCGTACGGTTGCCGACCCATGTCGGAACCAGGAATACGAACATGAAACTGTATTACTCCCCAGGCGCCTGCTCGTTGTCGCCGCACATCGTCGCGCGGGAAGCCGGCATTGCGATCGAGTTGGAGAAGGTCGACCTCGCCAAGCACAAGACGGCAAACGGCGACGACTATTCGAAGATCAATCCAAAGGGTTACGTTCCGGCGCTGCGCCTCGACGACGGCAGCGTGCTCACCGAAGGTCCGGCGATCGTTCAATACCTCGCCGATCAGAAACCTGCCACGAAACTCGCTCCGCCGTCCGGTACGGTGGATCGTTATCGGCTGCAGGAGTGGCTGAATTTCATCGGCACCGAGTTGCACAAGAACTTCAGTCCGCTGTTCAACCCGGCTACGACCGATGCGGGAAAAGCAGCGGCGAAGGCGACCATCACGAAGCGGATCGGTTATCTGAACGAACAGCTCGCGAAGAAACAGTTCCTGCTGGGCGATACGTTCACGGCGGCCGACGCGTACGCGTTCACGATTCTGAACTGGGCGAATTTCGTCGGCATGGATCTGAAAGCATTTCCGAATGTCGCAGCCTATTCGGGACGCATTGCCGCCCGCCCGAAAGTGCAGGAAGCGCTCCGCGCCGAAGGCTTGATGAAGTAACGCAGCCGGTGACGACGGCGGTGCAGCCGCACCGCCGTCAACCCATGTGAGCCGCCCACAATTCAGCGACGCCGCAGACCTGCTGCGTGATCGCGACTTTGCAAAACTGTTCAGCGCGCATCTCGTCGCGTGGTTCGGAACGTCGATGGCGCCCATCGCAATGGCGTTCGGCGTGCTGCACGTCACCGGGTCGGCGCGCGACACCGGTATGGTGATTGCGTGCCAGACGGCTGCGCAGATTGCGGTGCTGTTGTTCGGCGGTATTGTCGCGGATCGCATCTCGCGCAGGCGCGTGATGGTATCGGCCGACGTACTCGCCATGAGCAGCCAGGCGACGATGGCGATTGCGTTCGTCACCGATCACGCGCACGTGCCGCTACTGATGGCATTGATGGTGTGCAACGGTGTGGCGTTGGCGTTTCACCAACCGGCGCTGGTCGGCTTCATACCGCAGGTCGTCAAGCCCGAGAAACTGCAGGCCGCAAACGCGTTGCTCGGCACAGCGCGCAGCGGGGCGTTCGCACTGGGTGCCGCGTGTGCAGGCATTCTGGTTGCGTTGTTCGGCAGCGGGCCGACCATAGCCGTTGATGCCGCGGGATTTGGTATTGCGGCGCTGCTGGTGTCTCGCATCCGTGTCGTCGCGGTGACGCAGGCGCGTGAGGCGAGGCTGATCGACGATCTGAAATCCGGCTGGCGGGAATTTGTGTCGCACCAGTGGTTGTGGGTGATCGTGCTGCAGTTCTCGCTGATCGTTGCAGCGGTGCAGAGCGTTTACGGCTTGATCGGCCCCGCCGTTGCAAAAGCTTCGATGGGTGGACCGCCGGACTGGGGCTTCATCAGCGCCGCCTTCGGCTTCGGCACGCTGTGTGGCGGCTTCATTGCCATGCGTCTCAACATCGTCAGACCGATGCTCGGCGTAACGCTGTGCGTGTTCGTGTACGCGGTGCCGGCCATCCTGCTGGCGTCTACGACATGGGTGTGGCTCATCGCGCTCGGCACCTTCACGCATGGCGTGTGTGGTCAGATCATCAGCGTGCTGTGGTACACCACGCTGCACCGAAAGATCCCGGCGGAGATGTTGTCGCGCATCAGCTCCTACGACGCGCTCGGTTCGTTTGCACTCGCACCGCTCGGGCTCATTGCGGCGGGTGTCTCGATCGAGATGTTCGGCACACGGATGACGGCGTGGATTGCCGCTGCGATGGTGGTGATTCCGACCGCGCTCACGTTGTGTGTGCGCGACGTGCGGCAGATGCGTCTCGACGCGTAGCAGATCAGGCCGGTTTACCGCTGTCCATCACGCGTTGCAGCCGGCGCATGCCGTTCAACCAGCGTTCGAGGTCGGCGTTTTTCTTGTTCATCCACGATTGCGCGATCGGATCGGTGAGGATCAGAAAACGCTCGGCGTGAATCGCCTCGACCACCATGTCGGCGACTTCTGCCGGTTCCTTGATCGGACCCAGCGCATCGCGTGCGAGCGAACCTTCCGCGTTACCGAGCATCGGTGTGCGCACACCGAGCGGCGCCAGCAGCGACACGCGGATGCCCTTGTCGTGATACGTGATCGACAACCACTCCGCGAGGCCGACCACCGCGTGCTTCGTCACCGCGTAGGTCAGATTGCCGTGCGTGGTGAGAATGCCGGCCATCGAGGCCGTATGCAGCAGATAGCCTTCGCCGCGCTCGAGCATGCCCGGCAGCACAGCGCGAATCGCATAGACATGACTCATCAGATTGATCTGCCACTGATCGTTCCATACGTCGATCGGTGTGGTGAGCGGTGGACCGCCGGTGGCGACGCCCGCATTGTTGAAGAACACATCGATAGGCCCGAGCTCGCGTTGCGCTTGCGCGACCAGCGAATTCACTGCTGATTCATCCGCAATGTTGCACGGAATGGCAAGACCGCCGATTTCCTTCGCAACAGCACGAGCGCCGCTCTCGTTCACGTCGACCACTACGACTTTGGCACCTTTCGCCGCAAACGCGCGTGCACACGCGGCGCCGATGCCGCTGGCGGCGCCGGTGATGACCGCAACGCGCTCGTTCAGCTCCATGACTAACCCGCCTTCGCTTCGCGTTCCGCTTTAGCGCGCCGGTAGGCCTCTTTGTCGGCGATCATCTTCTGCACCATGTGCGGAAAGCCGGCGGGCTGGTAGCTGAACAGCAGCGCGCGCCGTTCGAGTTTCGATCGATTGGGTTCGGAAGAGTGCACGAGCATCGCGCCGAACATCACCATCGAACCTGCTTTCAACGGCAACGGTTGCATCACCACGTCTTTGTATGC
>CAZLDA010000524.1:0-3291 GCA_964557875.1 uncultured Pseudomonadales bacterium
AGGCGAGTACCGCGATCCGCGCATCTGGACGGCAGAGCGCGACGATCAGATGTGGCATTCGCTGCAGAACGAGGTGGCCTGAACAGGCGCCGCGTCCGGTGAGCGGTCGTCAGAATCCGGTTTACGCGTACCGGCACAGCGCCGATCAGGACGCGGCCTCGCCGCGCCATCACGCGGTCGTCATCGTCGGCGCCGGCCCGAGCGGATTGACGGCGGCCATCGCGCTTGCCGAATGCGGTGTAAACAGCGTTGTGCTCGACGACAACGACACCGTCTCCACCGGCTCACGCGCGATCTGTTTTGCGAAGCGCACGCTCGAGATCTGGGATCGGCTCGGATGCGCGGGCCCGATGCTCGAGAAAGGCGTCGTGTGGCAGTTGGGCAAGGTGTTCTTCCGCGACGCGCAGGTCTATCAGTTCAACCTGCAGCCTGAAGGCGGCCACAAGATGCCGGCGTTCATCAATCTGCAGCAGTACTACGTCGAGGAATTTCTGGTCGACCGCATTGCGCAGCTGCCGCGGGTGGATCTGCGCTGGAAGAACCGGGTGACGCGTGTCGAATCGCGCGCCGACCGGGTGGAGCTCGACGTTGAAACGCCCGATGGACGTTACGCGCTGTCGTGCGACTACCTGCTGGCGGCCGACGGCGCGAACAGTCTGGTGCGGGAATCCGTTGGTGCAGTTGCGCGTGGGCAGGAGTTTCACGATCAGTTCCTGATCTGCGATATCTCGATGCACGCCGAGTTTCCAACGGAGCGCTGGTTCTGGTTCGACCCACCGTTTCATCCCGGCCATTCCGTGTTGTTGCATCGTCAACCCGACAACGTCTGGCGCGTCGATTTTCAGATCGGCGCCGATGCGGACACGGCCCAGGCGTTGCGGATGGAGAACATCCGCCCGCGCATCAACGCGATGCTGGGCGCAGGCCGGACGTGGGATCTCGAATGGGCCAGCGCCTACACGTTCCGCTGCCGGAAGCTCGATCAACTGGTGCACGGTCGCGTGCTGTTCATAGGTGACTCCGCACACCAGGTGTCGCCGTTCGGCGCGCGCGGCGCTAACGGCGCCGTGCAGGGGGTGGAGAATCTGGTATGGAAGCTTGCGCGCGTGATCCATGGCGCCGCGCCGCCTGCGCTGCTGTCGACGTATCAGGCCGAACGGCAGCCCGCGGCGGCCGAGAATTTGCTGCATTCCACCCGCGCAACGGACTTCATCACGCCGAAAAGCCCGATGAGCCACGTGTTCCGCGACTCTGTGCTGCGGCTCGCGAAGCGTTATCCGTTTGCACGCGCGCTCGTGAACAGCGGACGATTGTCGTCGCCGTGTCGCTACGACGATTCGCCGTTGAACACGTCGGACGCGGATCGATTCACGCCGCTGGCACGCCCGGGTTCGCCGTGTCCCGACGCAGCCGTTGTCGTGGACGGCAAACCAGGCTGGTTGCTCGAGATGCTGGGTGGCTCGTTCGTATTGTTGGTGGCGGGGCTGCCGGTGCCTGATGAGTTGCGCAAGCTCGACGACTTGAGGGTGCTCGAACTGGATGTCGATTTCGCCGACGCAACCGGCGACGTCGCGCGCCGTTACGACCTCGTTGGCGGTGCGGTCTATCTGGTGCGGCCCGATCAGCACGTTGCAGCGCGCTGGCGCCGGCTCGATAGCGCGACTGTGAATCGTGCGCTGCGGCGTGCGCTCGGATGTGAATTGCAGGAGGTGGCGTGAGCGCACTCAACGTCGAGCCGAACTTCGATGACGGCGACGCGTTCTACGCGGCGCTGATCGACGCGCATCGCGATTTGTCGGATGCTCAAAGCACGACGTTGAACGCGCGACTCGTGCTGCTGCTCGCGAATCACATCGGTAACGGCGCGGTGTTGCGCGATGCACTCGAGAAAGCGCGCCAATCGATCGACGAGGAAGACGCCACATGAAACTCTCCTCACTAAAGCATGGCCGCGACGGCACGCTTGTAGTTGTCTCACGCGATCTGTCGCGCGCGGTGGTTGCGGCGGACATCGCGCCGACCCTGCAGGCGGCGCTCGATACATGGCGCGAAACGGCCCCGAAGCTCGAGGCGCTGTCGGCGGCATTGAACGACGGCCGCTGCCCGAACACGTTTGCGTTCGACGAAGGCGCCGTCAGTTCACCGTTGCCGCGCGCCTATCAGTGGGCCGACGGCAGTGCCTACGTCAATCACGTGGAACTGGTACGTCGCGCGCGCGGCGCGCAGATGCCGAAGACGTTCTGGACCGATCCGCTGATGTACCAGGGCGGTTCCGACGATTTCATCGCTCCGCACGACGACATCGTGGCGGGTGACGAGAGCTGGGGCATCGATCTCGAAGGCGAACTTGCGGTCATCACCGATGACGTTCCGATGGCCACCTCGCGGGCCGATGCGGGCCCACACATCAAGCTGTTGATGCTGGTAAACGACGTGTCTTTGCGCGGTTTGATTCCGGGCGAACTCGCCAAGGGTTTCGGGTTCTTTCAATCGAAGCCGGCCTCCGCGTTCTCGCCTGTGGCGGTAACGCCCGACGAGTTGGGCGGTGCATGGGATGGTGGCCGCGTACATCTGCCGCTGCTCGCGTTCGTGAACGGCGCGGCGTTCGGCCGCCCGAATGCGGGCGTCGACATGGTGTTCGACTTCTGCGACCTGATTGCGCATGCGAGCCGCACGCGCAATCTCTGCGCGGGCACCATCATCGGCTCCGGAACGGTGTCGAACCGGCAGGATCTCGAACGGGGCACCAGCATCGCGGATGGCGGTGTCGGCTACACATGCATCGCGGAGATTCGCACCATCGAGACGATTCGCGGCGGCGCGGCGGTAACGCCGTTCTTGCGCTATGGCGATTCGGTTCGCCTGGAGATGCGCGACGCGCAGGGCCAGTCGATTTTCGGTGCGATCGCGCAACGCGTGGTGCCGCCGGCGAAGAAGAGCGCCGGGCAGCAGTGATCCACGTCGATCCTTCGCCGGAAGAGCGCGCTCGCGGCGCGCTTTCTGAGGAGAACCGCGAACGCGTACTCGACGCGATGCGAAGCGACGGCGTGCTGATAATCGATCAGATCGTCGATCACACCTCGCTCGATGCGCTGAAAATCCGTATGGATCGCGACTCGGTGGAGCTGTTGGCGTTCTGCGACAGCGTCGGCGGCAATCCGCGCGACCGTGGCCATCTCCAGCAGGGGCCGCCACCGTTTGCACCGTATGTATTTGCCAGTTATGTGGCGAACCCGATGATCTGCGACGCGTTGCGGACGATTCTCGGCGACGGCGCGTATTGCGAGTTCT
>CAZLDA010000525.1:0-3259 GCA_964557875.1 uncultured Pseudomonadales bacterium
CTAGACCACGGCCAGGTACAGGGAGCGGGGCTCAGCGGAGTCCTTTGCGCGCCAGCCCGCGGCGCGGCGATAGACGATCAGGTCATCCACCACGCCACCTTGATCGTTCAGCAGCACACCGTATTGGGCGTGGCCTGCTTCGGTGAGTTTTGCGGGATCGTTTGCCGTGAGGTTGCGCAGATACGCGAACGCGCCGGGGCCCCCCAGATCGATGATGGTCATGTGCGATACGTCGAACATGCCGGCTTCCCCGCGCACCTTGTTGTGCTCTTCGATCTGCGAGCCGTAGTGCAGCGGCATTTCCCAACCGCCGAAGTCGACCATCCGCGCACCGGACGCGACGTGAGTATCGAAGAGAGGCGTGCGCTCTAGCGCCATCGGAGTGGTCCAGTCACGGGGGTTGGCATTCTAACGAGACGGCCGCGGCGCTGTCAGTGCGCAGGCGTCGTCGGTTATCGAGGCGGCGCAAATATGCCGAAGCCGAGCGCTTCCTTGATGAGCTGCCGCTTCAGCGCCGGCGCAGCATTCAGCAGATCAACCGCAACATTGCGCAGCCAGTTGAGGCCGGGATCGGACAACCGGTACGCGGCCGCGAACGCATCCATCGCGCGCACCATCACTTCGGCACGTAGGCGGCGGCGTCGGGCGAAACCTTGCCACAGCTCGTCATTGCCCAGATCGGCCGCTTTAACGTGCGTCGCCACGCGGAGGATGTCGTTGAGATCTTCGAAGCCGAGATTCACGCCTTGCCCCGCGAGCGGGTGCAGCACGCGGGCGGCATCGCCCACCAGCAACACGCGCGGCGCCGGTTGAAAACTGCTCGCCACGAGTTGTTCGAGCGGGAAGCTGAAGCGTTTGTCGACGGCGCGGATGGCGCCGAAGCGGGCATCGATGGATTGATTCAGGCGAGCGATGAACGCGGCGTCGTCGAGTGTCATCAATTGCTGCGCAACGGCATCGGTTTGCGACCACACGACGGAGCTGAAGAAGCGGCCGTCGCGGCCCGGCAGCGGCAACAGCGCGAGCGGGCCGTCTTTTAGAAAACACTGCCACGCGACGTGGCCATGGTCGCGTTCGGTCTCAACGACGGTGGCAATCGCCGATTGCTGCGTTTCGAACCGGCCGGCGCTGACACCGAGTTTGGTTCGGATCGACGAGTTCGCGCCGTCCGCCGCGATGAGCAACTTGGCCGTGATGTCCGTTTCGCCGGCGCGCAGCTTCACGCCGGTCGAGCTCGCATCCACCGACTCGATGCTGCCGGCGACGAGCGCGATGTCGTCCTGCCGTTTGATGGCGGCCCACAGCACCGCCACCGATGGACTCACCTCGATGATCCAGCCGAGTTCGCCGCGGTCCACTTCCGACGCGAGGAATTCGATGTGTCGCGTGCCGCGCTCCTCGCACGCATACACCGACGTGAACGGACAGGGCGCGAACGCGCGCCACACATCGAGTTCAGTGAGCAGCGCCACCGACGCGGGGTTCACTGCAACGGTGCGAACGTCGAACCCCAGGTTGCCCTTCATAACCGGCGGTTCGCCGCGATCGACGAGCGCCACCTTGAAGCCGCGCCGCGACAAGGCGAGTGCCGCGCTGGCGCCGATCAGGCCGCCACCGGCAACGAGCACATCACATGTCAGGTCGCCCACTGCGGCGCGGGCTTGATCGGTTTACGCATCACCGCCTCGATGTCCTTGACCGTCTTCGGCGCCGCGGCGGTGAGCACTTCGTGGCCCTCGCGCGTCACCAGCACGTCGTCTTCGATGCGGATACCGATGCCGCGGTATTTCGCCGGTATCGAATCGTCGTCCGGAATGTAGATGCCCGGTTCGATGGTGAGCACCATGCCGGGTTCGAGCAGCCGCCACGCGTCGTCCACGCGATAGTCGCCTACGTCGTGCACGTCGAGGCCCAGCCAGTGCGAGGTTTTGTGCACGCAGAACCGTTTGTAGCTTTCGTTTGCGACCAGTTCGTCCACTTCGCCGTCGAGCAAGCCGAGCTCCACCAGGCCTTCCGTCATCACACGCACCGCGGTTTCGTGCGGCACGTTGAAGCCGGTGCCTTTCTTCATCGTCGCGATGGCGGCGAGCTGCGCCCGCAACACCACTTCGTACACGGCCTTCTGCGTGGCCGTGAACTTGCCGTTGATCGGGAACGTGCGCGTGACGTCGGAGGCGTAGTACTGGTATTCGCAGCCGGCATCGATCAGCACCAGGTCGCCGTCTTTAAGCGGCGCGTCGTTGCGCACGTAGTGCATCACGCAGGCGTTCTTGCCGGCCCCGACGATGCACGGATATGCGGGATGGCGCGCGCCGTTGCGCATGAATTCGTAGATGATTTCCGCTTCGAGGCCGGCTTCGGTGCCGCCGGGCCGCGATGTGCGCATGGCGCGGATGTGCGCGCCGGTGGTGATCTCGGCCGCGCGGCGCATCAGCTTCAGTTCATGCGCCGATTTGTAGAGCCGCAGGTCGTGCAGCAGATGCGACAACACCAGGAACTCGCCGGGCGGCATCGCGCCGTGCACCTGTTTGCCGCGGATCGTTTTCACCCAGCCGAGGATGTCGCGATCGAATTCCGGATATTCGCCGAAGTTCGCGTACACCTTTTCGCGACCCTCGAGCAGCCCCGGCAGGATGTCGCCGAGATCGCCGATCGGGAAGCCGTCGTCCACGCCGAGCATCTGAGTCGCGCGGTCGGGTCCCATGCGTTCGCCGGTCCACTGTTCGAGCCCGGGTTCGCGCTCTTCGCAGAACAGAATCACTTCGCCGTGTTCGCGGCCCGGCGCGAGTACCAACACTGCGTTGGGCTCTTCGAAGCCGGTCAGGTAATAAAAGTCGCTGCTCTGGCGGAACAGGTGTTCGGTGTCGCGGTTGCGGATCTGCAGGCGGGAAGAGGGCAGCACGGCGATGGCACCCGGCGCCATCAGCTTCATCAGCTGCTGGCGTCGGCGCTGGTACTCATTCTGACTCATCGTCGTCCGGCTCTTCTTCCGCGGCATGCGTCGTATCGTGGATCAGCAGCACCGCAACCCTGAGGTGTTCGACGACATTGAACAGGTCGAACTCGTCGTCTTCGTCGTCGCCGTCCACTTCGGCGATCCGCTCGATGTCTTCGAGTGCGTCGGCTGCGTCGTCGTCCAGCTCACCGCCCGATTCTTCGAACGCGTTGAGGAAGCCGTCGCACCACTCTGCAAGGCCTTCGATGCGGTCGCTCATCGCGAACTCGTCGCTGGGCAGCAACGGTTCGAAGGTGATCTCGG
>CAZLDA010000526.1:0-3258 GCA_964557875.1 uncultured Pseudomonadales bacterium
GCACGGGTCTCTCCACGCTGCTGCGCGGGCTGAAGCGCGACTCGCTGAACCTGACGGCCATCGTCACCGTCGCCGACGATGGCGGGTCCAGCGGCCGGCTGCGGGAGAGCCTGGGCATCCACCCGCCCGGCGATTTTCGGCAGTGGGGTCGTGCAGAATGGATTGCCGCACTCGACTCGAACATGTTGTCTGCAATCGAACTGATCAAGGCAACGATCGATCCGATGATCGCGCGCAAGTTCGGACGCATCGTCAACATCACGAGCCACATGGTGAAGGAGCCGACCGCGATGCTCGGTTTATCGAATGGTGCACGCGCCGGCCTCACCGGTTTCGTCGGCGGTCTGGCGCGCGACGTGGCGCGTCATGGCGTAACGGTGAACAACCTGTTGCCCGGCCAGTTCGATACGGATCGGCTGCGTTCGAACCACGAGAAGTTCGCCAGCAGAACCGGCGCGAAGCTCGACGAGTTCCGTGAGCGGATGCGCAACGAAGTGCCCGCACGACGCTTCGGCAACGCCGATGAGTTTGGTGCCACGTGCGCGTTTCTGTGCAGCGCGCACGCCGGCTACATCACCGGCGCGAACCTGCTGCTCGACGGCGGCCAGTATCGCGGCCTGATGTAGCTGTGTTCACGAACTACGGAACAACGCGTTTCAGCGTTTGATTTCGGGCCGCCAGCCCGGCACGCCCGCGCGCCAGAACATGAAGCTGTAGGTGTCTGCGGCGAGCTCGTCGGCTTGCGTGGCCGTTGCGCCTACGCCGTGACCGCCGTCGGTTTCGATGCGCAGCAGCACCGGGTTCGGCGTGCCGCTCGCTTGAAGGCGCGCGGCAAACTTCGCCGGTTCCCACGACGACACGCGCGGATCGTTGAGGCCGGTGGTTACGAGCACGGGCGGATACGTCGTGCCGTCTTTCACGTGCTGGTACGAGTCCATCGCATACAGGTTGGCGAATCCCTCCTGTGTGGCGATGGTGCCGAACTCCGGAATGTTCGGCGGACCGTTTGCAGAGAACTCCGAGCGGGTCGCGTTCGCCGCAGGCACGGCATCGATCACGCCGGCAAAGAGATCGGGGCGTTCGGTCAACGCCATTCCGACTGCGATGCCACCGGCCGAACCGCCGGAGATGAACAACTGGCCTTTCGTGGTGACGCCGCGCGCGATCAGATTTTCGGCACATGCGATCAGGTCGCGCCACGTATTCGGCTTGTTGGCGTCCTTCCCCGCCAGGCGCCACTGCTCGCCCAGTTCGCCGCCGCCACGCACGTGACACGTTGCCACATTGACGCCTTCGTTCAACAATACGGTGGTGCGCGGCCCGAAGCCGGGGAGTGCGGAGATGCCGTACGAGCCATACGCATCGAGCAGCGTGATACGCGGCATTCTCGTGTGGTTCGGTTCGATCAGCGTCAAGGGCACGTTTACGCCGTCCGCCGCGGGCGCGCCGAGATCGGAGACCACGAACGGATGGTCGAACGCCGGGTTCGTGCCGAGATGCAGATCGGTGAACCGGTTCGACACGTGATCGTATGCGAACGTCGCCGGCGCAATGGTCCAGCTCTCCTGCGTAATCGTGATGCCCGGCGCGTTCGGATCGGTGAATGCCTCGGACACGTAACCCTTGAGCGGCAACGCGATTTCCGTTGCCGTGGTCGATCCGGTGGGGATGCGAAGCAGGTGCGAGTAGTTGCCTTCGAGCGTCAGCACGTACAGTGCATCCGAAGCGGCGTGAATCGACTCGACCAAACGATTCGGCTGAGGGGCAACCAATGTAACGGCTGAGGAAAGCGGGGCGCCGAGTTTCAGGCTCAAGACCTTGAACGTCGGAGCATCGTGGTGCGACAGCAGAAATGCCTCGTCACCGCGCAGTTCCAACGAGGTGATACCGTCGTCGCGGTCGAAGAACGGCTGCCAGACGAGATTCGGGTTTTCGATGCTCTGCGGTGGCGCGAGCCACGCGCTGAACTCGTTCTGCACGCCGTTGACCGCCAGCAGCAGCGCGTGAGTCGCGCCGGGAACGACCACGAGCACCGGATTCTCCACGGGCTCGAGCTTCGGGCCGCGGCCGGTGTTTCCGCCGAGAATCGGCGCCGGTTCCGATTGCAGATTCCACGCGTCGAGTGTCGTATCGAGATACTTGTCGATGGGTGCCGCGCCATCCGCTGGCTTCTTGAGGCGGATGAAATACAGCTTCTTCGAATCCGCACTCCACGACGTGGCGCCGAAATCGGCGCGGTCGACGGGGCCTGCGATCTGCGCGCCGGTCGCGGCGTCGTAGACGAACAACGAGGCGTCTTCCGATCCCCCCGCTGAGATGCCGACCGCAACTTTCGAGCCGTCGGGTGACGGCAGGAAATAGTTGATCGCATAGGGGGCGCCGCCGTTGCGCGCGCGCAACGCGCCGATATCCACCAGCGTGCGCGAGCCGTTTCCATCGCGAACGCGCAGGTTGAACTCGTCCGCGCCCGGTGCGCGCTCCTGGTAGAACGCGCGCCCGCCATGGATGCCATAACCCTGCACGAAACCGAAGCGACCCGCGAAGTCCGAGATGCGTTGCAGCAGTGCAGCGCGCGGGCCGATCGAATCGAACACGCGGCGCGTGTAGTCGCCTTGTGCCGACATCCATGCGACGGCTTCGGGTCCCATCTGTTCGAAGTAGCGGTACGGATCGGTAATCGTCGTGCCGAACAGCGTTTCCGTTACCGGATCGGGCTTTGCGAGCGGCGGAGGTGCGATGCCGAGGGGTGCGAGCGGATCGCCATTGGCCGCGAGTGCCGGAATCACGAATGCCGGAATTAAAAGGAACGCGCAGGCGAGAAGGAAATGAACCGCGCGGACCAACTACATGCTCCAGCCGCCGTCGACGACGTGTACGGCGCCCGTCGTATAGGACGACTCGTCCGATGCGAGGAACACCGCGAGCGCGGCAATCTCCTGCGCTGTGCCCAGGCGTCCCATCGGTTGGCGTCGAATGAAGTCGGCGCGCGCCGCTGCCGGGTCGTCGAATGCGTTGATGCGATCTTCGAGCGACGGCGTTGCGACCGTGCCGGGACAGATCGCGTTGCAGCGGATGCCGCGCGCCACATAGTCGGCCGCCACCGATTTCGTCAGTCCGATCACGCCGGCTTTCGTCACGCCGTAGACGAAACGGTTCGGCGTGCCGCGAATGCTCGACGCAACCGAAGACATGTTGACGATGCTGCCGCCGCCGGCCTGGAGCATGGCGGGCAGCAGCGCGCGGATCATCCGGTACATC
>CAZLDA010000527.1:0-3255 GCA_964557875.1 uncultured Pseudomonadales bacterium
GATGCCGAGTTCCTTCAGCTTGGCCAGCAACTGGCCGACCATCGCGTCGTGCTCGACCATTCCGTCCGCATAAACGCCGAGACCGGTCTTGCCCACGCTCTCCGCTTTGAGCCGCGTGAAGACGTGCATCCGCGAGGAGTTCCACCAGACGAAGAACGGCTTGCCGTCCTTCGCCGACTTGTCCATGAATTTGAGCGCCGCGGTGGTGACTTCGTCGTCGATCGTCTCCATGCGTTTCCGGGTCAGCGGGCCGGTGTCCTCGCATTTCTGTTTGCCCATCTTGCCGAACCGCGGGTCGTCGGTCGGATCGTCCTTGTCCGTAGCGAAGCAGTGCATCACGCCGCGCGGCCCAAACTTCGCCTTGAAGGCCGGGTTCTTCGGATAATCGACGTTCTCAGGCTCTTCTTCGGCATTGAGGTGATACAGGTTGCCGAGCCACTCATCGAAGCCGTGCACGGTCGGCAGCATGTCGTTGCGATCGCCGAGGTGGTTCTTACCGAATTGACCCGTCGCATAACCGAGCGGTTTGAGCAGATTAGCAATGGTGGGATCGGCACTCGTGATGCCTTCTTTCGCGCCCGGGAGGCCAACCTTGGTGAGGCCCGTGCGAATCGGCGCCTGCCCGGTGATGAACGCTGCACGACCGGCGGTGCAGCTCTGCTGCCCATACCAATCGGTGAACGTCGCTCCTTCCATCGCGATGCTGTCGATGTTGGGCGTCTTGTACCCCATCATGCCCATGTTGTAGGCGCTGATGTTGAACTGCCCGATGTCGTCGCCCCAGATGATCAGGATGTTGGGTTGTTTCGTCTGGGCTGCTGATACCGGCAGTGCCAGGGCAAGCAGTCCCAACAGCGCAACTGTCCCGCAGACCTTAATGAGTCGTTCCATGCGCTTCTCTCCATCGAATTCGCAACATGCGTAAAGCTACCTAGTGAATCATCCGATTGGGGCAAACCCCTATACGTGAATGCCGCACTCGAACCGGCGCTGCGCCGACCGGAACGTCGATGGTGTCCAACGGCGAGGGACAGGACGAAGTAGCGCGCGTTAAGCAAGCCTCATTTGAGCGCCGAATTTGAGGCATGCTCAATCAAACGCCATCAATGCCTGCATAGCTCAAACCAATGCCGCCGATAAAGCGCAGCAACATCAACCTGCTGATCTGCCTCGACACGCTTCTCAGGGAGCGATCCGTGACGCGCGCGGCCGAACGCCTCGATATGAGTCAACCCGGCATGAGCAACGCGCTGGCCCGACTTCGGGAACTGACCGGCGATCCCTTACTGGTGCGGTCGGGTAACGGCTTCATCCTCACCGAAAGAGCGCTTTCACTGGAGCAGAAGGTGCGCAGCGGCTTGCAGATCATGGAGGAGATCTTTGCGAACGAGGGACCGCTCGATCTCGTCGAAGCAAAAGGGACCGTCACGCTCGCCGCCGCCGAGTCGAACGCGATGGCATTCGTGCCCGCATTGACCGACATCCTGAGCGAAGTCGCGCCTGAGCTGACGCTTTCCGTTCGCGCGCCCGACCCGGAGCACATCCGCGAGTGGCTCACCGAAGGCGAGTGCGACATTGCCCTCGGTCACTTCCCGGATCTGCATCCGGAGCTGCGTAGAACGCCCTTGTTCCAGCAGCCTTTGTCCTGCATCAGCGCACGGCACCTGACGCCCAATGGCGTGATCACGCAATCCGAGTACTTCGAGCGACGCCACGTCGTGTTCGGGAATCCGTTTTCGCCGCGTTCGACGCTCGAGCAAACGCTCACCAGCGAATTCGCCGCGGCCGGCTTCGAACGATCGCGTAGGGTCTTCGTGTCTGCGGGCCTGCTCATTCCGTATATCGTCGCGGGCTCGTCTCACATTGCGACGCTACCCACCTGGCTGTGCAGACACTTCGCCGGTTTCCTCCCCTTAACGGTGTCGCCAGTGCCCATCAAGGTTTCGCCGATCGAGACCGACATGGTCTGGCATGAACGCACGCATCGCCAGGCGGTACACGTGTGGTTGCGCGACATCCTTCGCACCATCATTCCCGGAGCTGCGGCAACGGGCATGGACATTCGACTCGAATATTGATCAGCGCCGCGCGCCCCTCTGCTCAGACGTTCAGCGCGAGGCTACATCACAAAACAAAACGGGCACCCCAAGGGCGCCCGCGTTGCCGCATCTGCGCGAAATCAGTTGCCAGTCGGAAGCGGGATGCTGATGCCGTCCTTCTGCAACATTTCACGGACGTATTGGAATTTCTGATACTTCGACAGCTCTATCGGCCCGTCATAGCCCATGCTCTGCAGTTTACGCGGTGGATACTGGAGATAGGTTTTCATCAGCTTCGTGATCGCTGCGCTGATCGGCACCATCGTCCACGTGCGTTCGGTCCAGTTGGTCATGAAGAGATCGTAGCGTTCCTGCGGGTCTTGCCATAGATCGAACACCTGCGGCACCGTTGCGACATATTTCTCCTGGCCCTTCCAACCCTCGTTGGTGTCCACCGCGAGACCTCCAGTCGCTTGACCGTTGTCGCCGCGCAGATTGAACACCGCCTTGTAGTTGCCTACCCGAGCAGCACCCGGCGACAGTTCGTTCTCCGTGAAATAGAACCACTCGTTGCGGGGCGACTTGCCCGTACCCAACAACACCGGCGTCATGTCGTAGCTGTCGAATATGATCGGTTGTCCGGCGCGGTCTTTCGTCGGCAGGGTGACGCCGCCGAATGACGCGAACGTTGCCATCAGGTCCAGTCCCCCGATGATTTCGTGGTTCTTGCTATCTGCTTTGATCTTGCCGGGGAAGATAGCGATTGCAGGAACGCGGTTGCCCCCTTCGCGCACGGTACCTTTCGTGCCACGGAACGGCGTGTAACCTGCGTCGGGATAGACGTCCTGCCACGCACCGTTGTCGGTGGTGTAAACCACCAGCGTGTTCTTATCGAGACCCAGCGCTTTCAGCTTGTCCATGATGCGACCGATGCGCGTATCGAGTTCCACCACCGAGTCTGCGTATTTCGACTTCGACATCGACTTCAGTTCGAACTCCGGCGCCGGCATGTTCGGCTGGAGCACTTTCATGAAGTTGACGTTGATGAACCATGGCTTGTCTGACTTCGACACTTCGTCGAGGAATTCGAGCGCGGCCCTTTCGACGTAACCGTCGAAGAACGGAATGCCAACGACGCCGTTCGGATAGTTGACCCCATCGATGGTGACGTTCTGTCCGGGCTTGTCGACGTATTCGCCGTTGATCTTGAAATCTT
>CAZLDA010000528.1:0-3253 GCA_964557875.1 uncultured Pseudomonadales bacterium
CGCTGGAACTGCTCGAAGTGGAGATTCGCACCAACATGGCGTTGTTGGGCGTTCGAAACGTAGAGGAACTGAACCCTTCGTATCTCGAAGCCGCAACGCCGATCGTTACGCCGCATGTGCTGTCGGCTTTCCCATTGCTGGAGGAAGGCTACTGATCGGGGCGCGAAGTCTTGGAGCGGGTGGGTGACGGCTGATCGATGCTGCGGGGGCGCTCGAGCCATCCATGGCCGCTTATGCCCCGCCGCACCGATCAGCCGTCACCCTTCAGATTCGAGGTCGCGCCTCTGTTCGTTCGTTGGAGAGATATGAACGCGCGCTTCGCGCGCGTTCGCACCAACGCGCTTTAGCGCGTTGGTGTAACTCAAGAACCGGCGATGGCAACCGGGCGATGGGGCGAACACAGGCGCGCGTGGGTGAACTTGGGTGAGGACCGTAAGCGGCCATGGATGGCCGCGCTCGAGCGCCCCATCGATTCAAACAAGAAGGATGGCTCGAGCGAGTCCGAACCCATGTTTACCCGCGCGCGCCGCGAATCGAAGCTCCAGCGGCTAAGGTTTGCCTTCGTTCCGGGGAATCGGCATCGGGAAGTGGGCGATGTTGGTGCCGCCCTTGCCGTCGCTGATCTTCGCCACGCCTTCTTTCTCCACTTCGTCGATGCGGATGATTGCGTGCATCGGGATGAAGCTGCGCTGCACGCCGTCGAACTCGGTGCGCAGCCGATCCTGACCGGGATCGATCACGACCTTGGTTTTGTCGCCGAAGATGTAGTCCTCGACCTCGATGAATCCGTAGAGATCGCTCTGATAGATCGCGCGCGCATAGACCTCGTAGATCTGTCCCTGGTTGTGGAACAGGATCTTGTAGATGTGCTGCTGATCGGCCATGCCCATACCTTCTGCGCGGTGCCGCGATGGATGTAAGTTCCGCCATATATAAAGGTCTGACCCTGGAATTCAAGTGCGGTTATGATTCGCGCCCCGTTTTATTCGATTGACGCACAGAAAATGCCGGGAAAGGTTTTCATCGAGACACAAGGTTGTCAGATGAACGAGTACGACTCGGCGCGGATGCTCGATCTGTTGCGCGAGAGTCACGGACTCGAGGTCGTGCATTCGGCAGAGGAAGCGGACGTGTTGCTGCTGAATACGTGTTCGGTGCGCGAAAAGGCGCAGGAGAAGGTCTTCTCGCAGCTCGGTCGCTGGAAACCGTTGAAGCTCGCGAAGCCTTCGTTGCTCATCGGCGTGGGTGGTTGCGTGGCGAGCCAGGAAGGCGATGCGATCCAGCGGCGTGCGCCGTACGTAGACGTCGTGTTCGGTCCGCAGACGCTGCATCGGCTGCCGGCGCTGCTCGACGCGGCGCGGGCACAACGCATCTCATCGAGCGCCGTGCAGGTGGTCGACGTTTCGTTTCCGACGATCGAGAAGTTCGACGCGTTGCCGGCGCCCAAAGTCGATGGCCCCACCGCGTTGCTCTCGATAATGGAAGGCTGCAGCAAATATTGCTCGTTCTGCGTAGTGCCCTCTCCGCGCGGCCCGGAAGTGAGCCGACCGGTGGCGGACGTGATGCGTGAAGTGGTTCAGCTCGCACGTCAGGGCGTTCGAGAGATCACGTTCCTCGGCCAGAACGTCAACGCATACCGCGGCGAGATCGACGGTGATCACGCCGATCTCGCGGAGTTGCTGCACTACGCTGCCGATGTGCCGGGTATCGAGCGGTTGCGCTATACGACGTCGCACCCGGTAGAGTTCTCTAACAGTCTCATTGAGGCGTACGCGACCGTTCCGAAGCTGGTGAGCCACGTGCACCTGCCGGTGCAGTCGGGCTCGGATCGCGTGCTCGCGATGATGAAGCGTGGCCATACTGTTCTCGAGTACAAAGACAAGATCCGGCGCGTGCGGGCGATACGACCGGATGTATCGCTAACGTCCGACTTCATCGTCGGCTTTCCCGGTGAGACGGAGAAGGATTTCGAAGCGACGCTGCGATTGGTGGAGGAACTGGGCTTCGATATGTCGTTCACGTTCGAATACAGCGTGCGGCCGGGAACGCCGGCCGCGAACCTGCCCGATTCGACGCCGCCGGATGTGAAGCGACAGCGGCTTACGACGTTGCAGGCGCTGGTGCGCAAGCAGGGCGATGCGCTCAGCCAGGCGATGGTCGGCACGACGCAGCGCGTGCTGGTCACCGGGCCTGCGAAGAAGGATCCGGGTCAGATGCAGGGCCGCACCGAGAACAACCGGGTGGTCAATTTCAGCGGTGGCCGCCCGGAGATGCAGGGACAGCTTGTGGACCTCGCCATTACCGAGGCGATGACGAATACGCTTCGCGGCACGGTGAACGGAAACTTAATTTGACAGCGAATGCCAATTGACAGGCAGGGCGGGTCGATAAATGCTACGTGCCCTATGCCGAATCGCATCGTAGTTTGACGGACCAGCCTAATCGCGTCGTTGCGCTGACCAGCAGCGTAACGCTCGAACCCAACGACTCCCGCCGCCTCGCTTCCCTGTGTGGGCCGTTCGACCAGAACCTCAAGTTGATCGAACGTCGCATGGGCGTGCGGATTCGCAATCGCGGCAACGAATTCCAGCTTTCCGGTCCTGCACAACGGGTAGAGGCGTCCGAGGCGCTGATCAAGGCGCTGTACGAAGACATCGTCGACGACAAGCCGCTGGAGTCGGAGGCGATACACGTCTATCTGCAGGACGCAGGCGTCGAAGCGCTGATTCAAGGCGGCAGCGACGACGGCGGTATGCTGATCCACACGCGCCGCAAAACGATCAAGCCGCGTGGTGCAAATCAGACAAGCTATGTGCGGGCGATCCAGCAGCACGACGCAAACTTCGGCATCGGCCCGGCCGGGACGGGGAAGACCTATCTTGCGGTGGCGTGCGCGGTTGCGGCGCTCGAACAGGAACGCGTGAGCCGGATTCTGCTGGTGCGTCCCGCGGTCGAAGCAGGCGAGAAGCTCGGCTTCCTGCCCGGCGACCTCGCGCAGAAGATCGATCCGTACCTGCGTCCCCTGTACGACGCGCTTTACGAAATGATGGGCGTGGAGCGCGTGCACAAATACATCGAGCGCAACGTCATCGAGGTGGCGCCGCTGGCGTTCATGCGCGGCCGCACGCTGAACAACGCCTTCATCATTCTCGACGAGAGCCAGAACACGACCATCGAACAGATGAAGATGTTCCTCACGCGCATCGGTTTCGGATCCACCGCGGTAATCACCGGCGACATCACGCAGATCGAC
>CAZLDA010000529.1:0-1574 GCA_964557875.1 uncultured Pseudomonadales bacterium
GGAGCAGAGCGACACCTTCCAAACGGTCTTCTCGGCCGGCATCACGGTGGCGTTTCTGCTTGCGCTGGGATGGATCACCTGGAGCAGCCGAGGAGCTTCGCAGGGCGGTGTGGCCGCGCGTGCGCTGCAGGCCGCGTTTGCCGGCGCCGGAACGGCGACACTTGCGATGTTGTGTGTGTTCGCGACCGTTGCCCTTCGTGAAGAGAGTCTCACGATCTGGCTGCTGTACCCGTGTGCGGTGTTCGCGCTGCAGGGCGCCGCGTGGATGGTTGCGTGGCGGCTGCGCCGCAGGACGTGGCTCGGCGTCGTTGCGCTCGGCTGGTTGCTGAGCGCAATTGCGCTGTCGATGGCCATCGGTTCGCCGATGTACCCCATGGTCGCGGGTCTGGCGCTGGTGCTGTTCATGGCGGTGCCGGGCGCGGTCATGATGCGACCCGCAACGAACTGAAGGCCTGGGGCACCCGTATCGATGACGTTCAACATCGGTCAGATCGACGACGTCATTCATGGCCGTTTGCGGCTGGGGGTGATGGCCTACCTCGCAAGCGCCGAAACCGCCGACTTCAATGAACTGAAATCGCTCCTGCAGGCCACGCAGGGCAATCTTTCGGTGCATCTGCGCAAGCTCGAAGAGGCGGGCTACGTGGAGATCGAGAAGGGTTTTCGTGCCCGCAAACCCCTGACCCGCATTCGTATCACCGCAAAGGGTCGCACCGCCTTTGCGGGCTACCTCGACGCCATCGGGAAGTTGATCGGTAGCTGATTGCCTACCGAAGCTCGCCAGGCGCGCGCGACGACGACTCGAGCAGCGTCAGCAGGCCAAGCAACAGTTGCTGAGGCTCCGGTGGGCAACCGGCAATCGTCAGATCGACGGGCACTGTGTCGGCAATGCCATCGGCCACCGCATAGCTTCCGGCGAAGACACCGCCGTTGATCGCGCAATCGCCGACCGCGACGACCCATTTCGGTCCGGGCGTGGCAGCAAAGGTACGCTGCAGCGCTTCGCGCATGTTCAGCGTCAGCGGTCCGGTCACGAGCAGCACGTCCGCGTGTCGCGGTGACGCAACGAAGCGAAACCCGAATCTCTCCAGATCGTAGATTGCGTTGTTCAATGCGTGAATCTCGAGCTCGCAGCCGTTGCACGATCCCGCGTCGACTTCCCGAATCGACAGGCTGCGTCCAAGCCGGCGTCGCGCCGCAACGTCGACGCGAGCGGCGAGGTCGGCGATCTCGCCCTCGTCGAGCGTGGGCGCCGCTTCCGTTACAGGGCGACTGATCAGGCTTTGAAGAAGGAGTCTGCGCATGTCCCACCTAGAGGTCGTGTCCGGAATACGAGCAATTGAACGATTTATTGCACAGAGGAAAGTCGGCAACGATGTTGCCTTCCACGATGGCTTCGAGCAGCGGCCATTGAAAGCACGAGGGATCACGCAGGTGACATCGCGCAATGAGTCCGTTCTCATCGACACGGACCCACGCGAATATATCGCCGCGAAAACCTTCGACCAAGGCGATACCTTCGCTGACGACACCGTCGCTGACGACACCATTGCGTCGCACGGCAACATCCGCGG
>CAZLDA010000529.1:1674-3250 GCA_964557875.1 uncultured Pseudomonadales bacterium
TCGCTGACGACACCGTCGCTGACGACACCATTGCGTCGCACGGCAACATCCGCGGTCAAAGGACCCTTCGATAGGCGAGGCAGGCGATCGAGAATCTGGTCGATCATCTTCACACTCTCCTCGATCTCCAGAATGCGGATCCAGACGCGGTCATTGACATCCCCTCCGTTGCGTCCCGGAACCTCGAAATTCAGAGAATCGTACGGCGCGTAGGGGATCGCGCGGCGTACATCGAAGGTACGTCCCGACGCCCGCCCGACGTAACCGCCCGCCGCATACCGGGCCGCGAGTTCTGCGCTCAGAATTCCGGTGCCAACGGTTCGATCCTGCAGTGATGGTGTGTCGTCGTAGAGTTCGATGAGCTGGGGAAAGCGGTGTCTGATCTCGTTGATCACGTGCGCAATCGCTGCAACACCATCGGCAACCAGCTCAGTTGCGACACCGCCCGGTATCACCCGATCCATCATCAGCCGATGCCCGAAGGCGACTCGACACGCGCGCAGCACGCGTTCGCGCAACACACCGCAATGCGCATGCATCAAGCTGAAGGAGGCGTCGTTGCACACTGCGCCGATGTCGCCGAGATGATTGGCGATGCGCTCGAGTTCGGCCATCAAGGCACGCTGCCACTGCGCGTGTGCCGGCGCCACCACGCCGAGCGCGGCCTCGACCGCTCGCGCGAATGCGATCGACGTGGCGACCGTGCTGTCGCCGGATACACGCGCCGCTAGCCGCGTAGCGGCGGCGACCTCGGCATCGATCCACAATGACTCGATACCCTTGTGCGTGTAACCGAGGCGCTCCTCCAAGCGCACCACCGTCTCGCCGTTCACCGAGAAACGGAAGTGACCGGGTTCGATGATCCCGGCGTGAACCGGGCCGACCGAGATCTTGTGGAGTCCCTCACCTTCGGCGGTCAGGAATGGATACGGTGGCAGCGCCACGGGTGCGGTCGCGTTGCGGGCAAGCGGATGCCGATGTTTCCACCGGCCGTGATCGAGCCACGGGCGCGGGTCGGGCGCGTGCTCCGGTTCGATCCCATGTAGATCGCGAATGCTCCGCTCCAGGCGAATAGCGGGTGGATGATGCCGACCGATCGATGGGAACTGCCGCGTCGGACACGGCAGAGTGACTACCGCTGTCGAGTTATCGCTGGAGTCGAGCAGGGCGAGGTGCACTGCGTCCGGCTCCGCCCAATGCGCCAACAGAGACCAGCGTTCGTTCTGGGCAAGTTCGATCGCGAGCATCTCCCAGGTTGGCGCATCGACGATTGCACGTCGCAACGGTCCGCGGCCCAGCCGATGGCTGGCGTGTTCCACGGTGTTGATCAGCCGTCGTGGATCAGGCATGCGTACTCACCCCAACATCACCGCTATGGCCTGAAACCAGCGCACGAGTGCGGCGGGCAGAAAAATCCCTGCCGCCAGCACGAGTGCCAGGTGCCCATACATGGGCAGGTAGGATGCGTCCCCCGGTGCGTCGCTTCCCAACGGTTCTCCGAAGGCGATCGAGTTGATGTGACGCAGCAGCGCGCCGAAGCCGACCAGCAGGCCGCTGACCAGCGGAACTGCGAGCC
>CAZLDA010000530.1:0-3244 GCA_964557875.1 uncultured Pseudomonadales bacterium
CGGGGGCACGAGCGACGTGATGTCGCGTCCTTCGGCAACGATCGAAATCACCGCGTGATCGGCGCCGGACGGTCCCCATACCGGACGCAGCGAGAAGTCGATGACGTGCGCGTCGCCGCGCAGGTCGAGCAACTCCGCTCGCGTACGAATCTGCTCGCCGCGTGCACATCGCACAACGGCATCCCGCATCGCAGCCTCGCGACGCTCGCGTTCTTCCGCATCAGAAAGTCGAGGCCACCACGGTAACAGCCAGAATTTACGACCGACCGCATCAATCGTGCTGCCAAGCAACGCACGCGCCGCCGCATTGAGTTCGATCACCGATCCCGCTGGATCGATCAGCGCGATCGCCTCCATGGCGTGGTCGAACACGATGCGAAAGCGTTGTTCCGTCGCAGCTCGCGCGTGTTCCGCCGCTTTGCGCGGACGAATGTCGCGCAGTTGCACGCTGAACGTCGGCTCACCCTCGACGAACACCTTCGTAATCGACGCTTCAAGCGGAATTTCCTCGCCGTTCGCGGTGAGTCCGACAATTTCGCCGCGATCACCCATCAGCCGCGACGGCGACTTCGCATCGCGAAAGTCGGCTACGTGCTGCGCGTGCGTCGCGCGAAATCGTTGCGGAAGCAGACGCTCGATCGGACCGCCGACGATTTCGGCCGCCGCAAGCCCGAACAACTGCTCGGCTCTGCGGTTGAAGAACGTGACGTTGAGGTCTTTGTCGGCATTCACGATCGCGTCGTCGGAAATCGCCAGAATCCGCGACGCCACGAGGTACGCGTGCTTCACGTCCTGGTGTTCACGCTGCTCGACTGTGACGTCTCGAAGCGTAACGAGGTACCTGCGGAGTTGCGCATCGAGCTTCGCCACGCGTACCGACAGGCGCAAGTGCACACCGCCGCGCGTGCGACCTGTCAGCGTCAGATAACGCAGTTGCGGCGAATGCGGTTCCTCAGCCCATCGCGCGAGCCACGCGACCACATCCAGCCGCTGGCCCGGCTGCGATACGATCACGGTCGCAACGTCGGACCCCTCGAGTTCTGCGGGCCGATAGCCGAGCAGTTCGCCAGCGGCCTCGTTCAGATAACGAACCTGCCCGGCCGCATCGACGATCAACACGGCCTCGGGCAACGCATCGAGAATGCGCAACGCTGGTTCCGCCAGTACGTCGCTCATCGCGCGCAGCAGTCGTTCAGGTGCGCTTTCAGTACTGCGCGCCGGCGGCGTTCAACACGTTCATGTCCGACTTCTGGTCTTCCATGCGGTTGAGCACCGTCTGATCCGCATCCACGGGTACGCCGGCCTTCACGAACATCTCACGCGTGCGCTTCGTTACGAGCCCCGCGCGAATCAACGCGGGCATCATCAGATCCTTCAACGAGTGGATCTGGCCGGGCGGCAACTCGCGCGTGATGCCGAGCGCATTCGCTTCTTCCATTCCCTTCGCGAAGTCGTTCGGGTCAATGCCCGATACAGCGAGGACACGCAGGAATCCTTCGTCGATGCCGACCTGGCCGCGTACGAGAATCATCACCGCGTCGTACGCGAACTGGGCGAGTTCCTCCACTTCGTCGACGTGCATTTTCGCGATCAACGGCGTCAGGTAGACGTGCCCGAACGATACGTGCCGAGACTCGTCACGCATCACGTTGAACGTGATGGATTTCAGCAGCGGCTCGTCCGTCTGCTTGTACATGTTGTTGAATGCACCGAGCGCAAGACCTTCGACGATCATGTTCATGCCGATCATGACCTTCATGTAGTTGCGCGTTTTGAGCGTGGCGTCGATCAATTGCTTCAGCCACGGCGTCATCGGATAGTCGATGGCGATCTTTTTAACGTAGCGCTCGTACACTTCAACGTGACGCGCTTCGTCCATCGCCTGCGTCGCCGCGTAGTACTTCGCCTTAACGTCCGGAACGCCGTGCGCAATCGTCGCCGCAGTCAGCAGCGCCCCTTGTTCGCCGTGCAGGAATTGCGACAGAAGTTGAGCGGTCGAGTGCGCGTCGAACGTCTCCTGCTGCGACTTCGACAGCTTCTTGAACCACGGCATCCGGTAATACACGGAATGCTCGGGCCGGATGATCGGACTCGCGGGATCGATCGATGTATCCCACTTCAGATGGTCTGCATTCCACTGGTTGTCCTTAGCGCGGCGGTACAGGTCTTCGATCTTTGGCACGCCCGTTTCGTAGTCGAAGTTCCACGCAACGTCCATCAGCGTCTGGTAGGCGTCGATCGTGGAAGGATGATCGATGTGTTGCGGGTTCGCGGCCATGGTGCACTTCTCCTTCGTAATCGTTGCGGATCAGTATCCGCGCTCCACATTCGTTGACACTACGGAGATACCGAGACGCCGCCCGCGGCTAACGCGAGTGTGGCGCGCGACAACAGTATTTCCCCTCACCCATCTTACGGAGTCGCAGCAACTCAGAACCGGTAACCGACGTTGATGCCGTACACCATCGGGTCGATTTCGACGTTGCCGACGTTGCTGCCCGCTACGTGCGTGTCGGTGCTGATGTCGATGTAGCGGATGTCGACGTTCACGAGCCACCGCTCGTCGATCGCGAAGTCGACACCGGCGTCGAGCGCGACGCCCGTTGAGTCGTCGAAGCGTACGTTTACCGGAGCGTCCAGGTCGGCGTTGTCGAACATCGTGTAGTTCACGCCGACCCCGGCGTACGGCCGGATGCGCTCGTTCGGCAGGAAGTGATACTGCACTGACAACGTCGGCGGCAGATGCTCGACATGTCCGTCGATGTGCGTTCCGCCGACATCGACAGTGAAGTCGTGTTCGTAGGGATAGGCGCCGAGCAACTCCACTGCGATGTGCGGCGTGAAGAAATAGCTGACGTTGAACGTGAATCCCGTCTGGCTATCGACGTTGACCTTCGCCGGCGCGCCGAGATCGAGCGTGCCGTTGTCGGATTTCGGATCGATCAACGAAGCGCCGGCGCGGACCACCCAATCGCCCGCTTCATTCGCTGCGGCAACCGGTGCCATTGCAAGCGCTGCAGCCATACCTACAACCCGCGCACTGGAAAATTTCAATCGCATGACGTTCCTCGATGTCTGTTCTGGTTCATTCGCTCCGAATATTGCGGCAATTCGCTAACGTCCTGAATAAGGGGATCACCGTACTTGCCGGTGCCGTAAAGGTTGGACGGTGCATCATCCAACAAGCCGTCCTCCAACGGGTTTACAGGGTGGTGATGTACCCACTACGTCGTCGGGTCCACAT
>CAZLDA010000531.1:0-3243 GCA_964557875.1 uncultured Pseudomonadales bacterium
TTCGGGATGCATCCTGTCGTGCGTCACGGCAGCGAAGAGATGAAGCAGAAATATCTGCCGCGTGTCGCGAAGGGTGATCTGCATGTGGCATTCGGTGTTACAGAACCTGATGCAGGTACGGATACGACGTCGATCAAGACTTCTGCGAAGCGGATTGGTGATCAGTACATCGTGCGCGGCAGGAAAGTTTGGACCACAAAGGCGCTCGACTCCGAACGCGTGCTGTTGCTGGTTCGAACCACGCCGCTCGAGCAGTGCGCGCGACGCACCGACGGCATGACGTTGTTGTTGGCGGAACTGCAGAGACCGGAAGTGAAGATCTCGCCGATCGACAAGTTGGGCCGCAACGCGGTTGCGACTTGTGAGGTCGTGTACGACGACCTGCCGGTGCAGATCGCGGATCGTGTGGGAGAAGAGGGTAAGGGTTTTCGCTATCTGCTCGACGGACTCAACGCCGAGCGAATCCTCGTGGCTTCCGAAGCGCTCGGGATCGGCCGTGCTGCATTGCGACGGGCAGTTTCGTATGCGAACGAGCGCGTCGTATTCGGTCGACCGATTGGGCAGAACCAGGGAATCGCATTTCCGTTAGCGGAGGCTCGCACCCGTCTCGATGCTGCGGAGTTGATGGTTCGCAAGGCCGCGTGGAAGCTCGACGAGGGCGAACCCTGTGGAGCCGAAGCGAACATGGCCAAGTGGCTTGCAGCGGATGCCGCGTTTCAAGCGGCAGACCAAGCGGTGCAGACCCACGGCGGCTTCGGGTATGCGCGCGAATATCACGTCGAACGCTATTGGCGGGAAGCACGCCTCATGCGTATCGCGCCGATCTCGCAGGAGATGATCATGAACTACGTCTCGGAGCACGTGCTCGGCCTGCCTAAGTCGTATTGATGAAGGTGCGTTCGGAGGAATGATGAAGTTCGTCGCTACCACGCTGCCACCCGCCTGCATGGTGATATCCGAACCACGCGAGGACTGGCGCGGAATGTTCATGCGCCTGCATTGTGAGATCGAGTTCGGCGAACACGGATTGATCTCGCGTATGGTGGAGACAAACTTCTCGCACACAAAGCGGAAAGGAACTATTCGAGGACTTCATTTTCAGTTGGCGCCATCGAAGCAAGGTAAGCTCGTGCGATGCTTCAAGGGGCGAATGCACGACGTCATCCTGGATTTGAGACCGCGGTCGTCGACCTTCCTCCAATCCTTCTCGACGGAACTCGATCCCAGTGGAGTAACGGGGATATATGTACCTCCTGGGTTCGCGCATGGGTTCCAAACATTGACCGATGATGTGATCGTCCTGTACCAGATGACCGACCACTACGCTGCCGAGTTGGACTGCGGTGTCCGCTGGAACGATCCTGCGTTCGCGATTGTTTGGCCAATCGACGATGCGCACCTCAGCGAGCGCGACGCGAGCTATCCGGATTTCGCCATTGACCTGGTTGCGGGTTTCGATTCGTTCTGAGCGATCGGTGAGTTCCCCCCTGTCGAGTCGCGGGTACGCGTTTTGCCTGCCACGCCAGGCGTCCCGCCACCGAAGACGACAGCGTGGGGAAACCAGCCGTTAGAATCCCGCACCAACGCTCACTGCGGCAAAGATGCACTGGGGATCTGCCGGCCAGCACCGCGGCGATCATTGCACCTCAGGTTAGTGGTGCCCAGGTCGCAGTTCCCGTGCAGGTCTTCGACGGAGGAGCTACAATCTTCGCAGTTCTCTCCACCGTCAGGTCGTTGGTCCGCATCTGCTGCATGACTGACGGTCCTTCGTTTTCCGGTGCTTGCGTTCCTGCACGATAGCCTTCGCGTCGATATTCGATAGGTACGATATCGAACAGTGTTGGGCGGTCTCGATCTATACCATCGCGTCCATCTGATTCTGGATATCGATCTTCAAGATGAAAGCCCGTGCTGTTTGTCGATGCCTGATCGGATGTTGGTTGCTGTTGGTCGCCGGAACAGCCGCGGCTGCTGTGCGACCTTCCCTGTCGTTCAGCGCGTCTCCCACGACGGTCGCCGTGGGCGGACAATCGCAGCTCAACTGGTCGGCGAGCGATGCGCGGGGATGTTATGCGTCAGGTGCCTGGTCCGGAAGCCGTCCGACCGTCGGTTCCGCGAAGGTAGGGCCGCTGAGCGCGACGAAGACGTTCACGCTCTTGTGATGGGGCGATGGCGGGTGGATCACACGCAGCGCCAAGGTGACCATCGCCAGTTCGCCGGCGCCAACAGTTTCCGTGAGCGCTTCGCCAGCGACTGTCCCTTCGGGTGGCTCGTCGACGGTTAGCTGGTCGAGCACCAACGCGAGTTCGTGTTCAGCGAGCGGTGCGTGGTCCGGCGCGAAGGCGACGTCGGGAACGCAGTCCACGGGAGCGTTGGCGGCGAATTCAACGTACACACTGACCTGCTCCGGCACGGGTGGTTCAGCCAGTCAATCGGCGACGGTAACCGTTGCAGCGGCGCCTCTCCCAACGGTCACGTTGAGCGCTTCGCCAGCAAGTATTGCGTCGGGCAGTTCATCGACCCTCTCCTGGTCAAGCACGAATGCGACGTCGTGCACCGCCAGTGGTTCATGGTCAGGTAGCAAGGCGGTATCGGGAACGCAGACGACCGGCGCGGTCACCGCAAACTCGACTTACGCGTTGACGTGCTCCGGTAGCGGCGGTTCGGCGAATCAATCGGCTATGGTCGCTGTTGTGTCGGCGCCTACCGTGTCGATCAGCGCATCGCCTACGAGCGTGAGTGCTGGCAACGCCTCAACGCTGACGTGGTCGAGCACCAACGCGAGTTCGTGTTCGGCGAGTGGCGCGTGGTCTGGGACGAAGTCGACGTCGGGAACGCAATCCACGGGTGCGGTGACGGCGAACTCGACGTACGCACTGACTTGCGCCGGCACTGGAGGCTCAGCGAATAAATCGGCAACGGTAACTGTCGCGGCGGCACCGCTTCCGACAGTTGCATTAAGTGCCTCACCTGCGAGTGTTGCGTCCGGCGGGTCGTCGACGCTGACTTGGTCGAGCGCCGGCGTCACCACATGCACGGCGTCAGGTGGCTGGAGCGGGACTAAGCCACTGGCCGGGACCAGTGTTGTGGGACCGCATACTCAGGACACCACGTATAGCCTCAATTGCTCTGGCCCGGACGGAATTACCCTCGCAATGACTGCGGTCGCCGTGCGAACCGCGCGGGTTTCGTGGACGGCACCGACAACGAACACTGACGGATCGGCACTCACCGAACGCGTGG
>CAZLDA010000532.1:0-3235 GCA_964557875.1 uncultured Pseudomonadales bacterium
GGTCGTGCATTCATCGCGGGCGCCGACATCCGCGACTTCGGCAAACCCGCGAGCGCCGATGAACAGCCGAAACGTCCGGCTGGCGCGTACATCGAGGAGAGCGCGAAACCGATCGTTGCCGCCATCAACGGCACAGCGTTCGGCGGCGGACTCGAATTCGCACTCACCTGCCACTATCGCGTCGCATCTCCCGGAGCGCCGGTAGGACTGCCCGAAATCAAGATCGGTCTGTTGCCCGGCGGCGGCGGCACGCAACGGTTGCCGCGTTTGATCGGCGCGAAAGCGGCGATGGAAGCGATTCTCTCCGGCGATCCGTTCGAAACCGAAGATGCGCTGCGTCTCGGCATCATCGACGAGATCATTCAAGGTGACCTGGTTGCGGGCGCCATCGCATTCGCGAAGCGAAAGGCGGCGCAAGGCGGCAAACATCCGCTCGTGCGCGATAAGAACGACAAGGTGCTGGCCGATCGTGCGAATCCGGCAATCTTCAAGGAAGCAGAGGCGTTCCTCGCGCGCCGTTTGCGCGGCCAGTTCAACGGCCAGATGGCTTACGAATGCGTGAAGGCCGCCGTTCAGGTGGACGGTTTCGAGGCCGGCATGAAGGTGGAACGCGACAACTTCCAGAAGTGCCTGACGCACCCGCAACGCGCCGCCATGATCCACGTGTTCTTCGCCGAACGGCAGGCCGCGCGCATTCCGGACATCCCGGCCGACACACAGAAGAAAGACATCAAGTCGGCCGCGACAGTCGGCGCCGGCTTGATGGGCGGCGGCATCGCGATGAACTTCGCGAACGTCGGCATTCCGGTGAAGGTGCTCGAAGTCAGCGAAGAAGCCCTGCAGAAGGGCCTTGGCGTCATACAGAAGAACTACGCGCGTATGGTGCAGAGCGGCCGCATCACGCAGGCGCAAATGGACGAACGCGTCGCGCTCATTCAGGGGACCACCGACTACGCGGCGCTTGCCGACGCCGACGTGGTGATCGAAGCCGTGTACGAGAACCTCGATCTGAAGAAGGAGATCTTCAAGAAGCTCGACGAAACGATGAAGCCCGGCGCAATTCTCGCGAGCAACACGTCGGCGCTCGACATCGACCAGATGGCGGCGATGACCAAGCGGCCGCAAGATGTCGTTGGCATGCACTTCTTCAGTCCAGCGAACGTGATGCAACTGCTCGAAGTGGTGCGCGGCGAAAAATCTGCGAAGCCGGTCATCGCGACCGCAATGGCGCTCGGCAAAACCATCGACAAGATTCCGGTGCTGTCGCGCAACGAACGCGGCTTCATCGGCAACCGCATGCTGGGCGGCTACACGCAACAGGCCGGCGAGATCATTCTGCAGGGCGCGTTACCCGAGCAGGTCGACAAGGTCATCTACGATTTCGGTTTCAACATGGGGCCGTTCGCAATGAACGATCTCGTCGGACTCGATCTCGGCTGGCGCGCGCGCCAGATGGCGAAGGTGAAACCGGAAGACGTGCCGATCACCGCACGAGTGGTCGACAAGCTCTGCGCGATGGGCCGCTTCGGACAGAAGACGAACGCCGGCTACTACAAGTACGCGGAAGGCAGCCGTCAGGGTATGCCCGACCCCGATGTGGCGAAGCTGATCGTCGAAACGTCGAAGGAACTCGGTATCTCTCGCCGGCAGATCAGCGACGAAGAGGTGTTGAAGCGTTGCCTCTATCCGCTCATCAACATCGGCGCGCAGTTGCTCGAAAGCGGCGTCGCGCTGCGCGCGGCCGACATCGACGTGGTGTACATCTACGGCTACGGCTTCCCGAAATATCGCGGCGGACCGATGTACTACGCCGATCAGATCGGCCTCGAAAACATCTACCAGGACATCCTGAAGTTCCACCAGGAATACGGCGAAGCGTGGAAACCTTCGGCGCTGCTCGCCCGACTCGCCAAGGCCGGTAAAACGTTCGCCAGCCTCACCGAGTAACACGATGCCCGCCGCGCTCGCCGGTATCCGGGTAGTCGACCTCACGACGTCGCGCGCGGAACTCGCCGGCCGCGTGCTGGCCGACCTCGGTGCCGAGGTCATCAAGGTAGAACCGCCCGGCGGCAGCGACGCGCGCCGGTTGCCGCCGTTCCGCAACGGCGCTGACGACTCGATAGAGGGGTCGTTGTACTGGGCGTTTGTCGGTCTTGGCAAACGCAGCGTAGTGCTCGACATAGGTTCGAAGAACGATCGCGCGCGGCTGCTCGAACTCATCGACAACGCCGACGCCTTGATCGAATCATTCGATCCCGGCGTGATGGAGGCAGCCGGCCTCGGGTTCGCCGCGCTCGCTGCGCGTAATCCTGCGCTCGTGTACACGTCCGTTACGCCGTTCGGCCAGACCGGCCCGAAGGCGAACATTCCTGCGATCGATCTAACGATCGAAGCAAGCGGCGGTCTGGTCGGGTTGCAGGGCGACGGCGATCGTCCTCCGGTGGCCATCGGTCTTCCGCAAGCGTCGTTCCACGGCGGAGTACAGGCTGCGGCAGATACCCTGATCGCACTCTACGAGCGCAATCACAGCGGTCTCGGCCAGCATCTCGACGTGTCTATGCAGGCGGCCATGGTCTGGACGCTGATGAACGCCACGGGTTACCCGGCAAACATCGGCGGAAACCCGCCGGGCACCAGCGAATTCCGCAACGACGAGCGGCCTACGCTGCTGCCTGGAATGCGCGCGCCCCGCACGATGGCGTGCAAAGACGGCTACGTGGTGATCGGCACGTATCAACCCGGCATCGGCGAACGCACGCTCGACGGCATGATCAGGTGGGCCGGCGACGAAGCCGAGGCGGACGCCGATCTGACGGGGCGCAGCTGGCTTACGTACATGAACGACCTCGCTACCGGCGCGTTGACCGTGGACGATTTCAACCGCTGCTACGACGCCATCGGTGCATTCGTGGCGAAACGCACGAAGCGACAACTGCTCGACGGCGCGCTCGAACGCAAACTGCTGCTGGCGCCGATCCACGACGTCAGCGACGTGCGCGCCGACCCTCAACTCACATCGCGAAACTACTGGACCGACGTCGGCGGCGACCTGCACCCCGGCCCCTTCGCAAAATTGTCGGCAACGCCGATACAGCTGAAGACGCCGGCACCTGAACTGGGCGCCGACCAGGGTGTGACGACCGCACGCCCCTCTCGTGTAGCAACCAAGGTACGCAAGAACCCCGACGCACCGACATTCGAAGGCTTGAAAGTTGCCGACTTCGCCTGGGTGGGC
>CAZLDA010000533.1:0-3223 GCA_964557875.1 uncultured Pseudomonadales bacterium
GCCGAAGAGCTCGCCGAAATCGTCAATACGCCGCTGCGCAAACGGCAGGGCCGCGCGAACCTGATCCGCAACGAAGCGATTCCGATCGTCAAAGTCGGCTGACACTCCCGGAAGCAGCAAAAAGACCGGCCCCATAAAGGGCCGGCCTTTTTTTCTCAGCCGCCGCCTGCCGCGGGTTCTACGACACTCGCAGCTGCGGTACGCACCGCCAGCGTCAACGGCAATAGCAACGTCGCGAAGATCACCAGCGACACGATCGCCAGCAACGCAAGCGTCACGTCCATGCCCCACAGATCGAGCGTCCAGCCGACGAACGGTCCCGTGGCAGCGAACGCAGCCCGGAAGCCGAAGCTCGCCAACGAGTTCGCGGTGGCGCGGAACCGCCCGGGCAGGCGTTTGTTGAACGCATCCCGCAAGACCACGAGCCCAAGGCCACGCGCGACGAAGAACGTCAACGCCGCCACGAATCCACCCACCGTGCCGAACAGCGCCAGCCCCGCGTAACCGACTGCAGGCAACACACCCACGAACGCGAGCAACGCCGTCGCACCGAACCGGTCCTCGGCCTTCAGCGCGAGCCGTCCCGCACCCGCGGACACCAGCATGTAGATCGCCCACAGGTAGCCGAACTGCGACAGTTCCACGCCCTGCTCCTGCCACAACTTCTGCAGCAACCAGACCGCGTAGAACGTGGTCAGACTCCAGATCGACAACGCGAGGAACGTCAGCCGCAATACCGCGCCCGAATGCATCAGGTGCTCGAATATCTCGCGCATGTTCGCGAGGTGGTTGTTCGCATCCATCCGTTCACCCGGCGGTTCCACCAGATTCAGCGCAATGAGCAACGGAATCCAGCCGACCACGACCTGAACGTATACAGCCGCATCCAACGTCCACATCAGCAACACGCTGCACAACACGCCGCCCAGTGCTTCCGACGCGGTGTGCATCGTGAACAGACGACCAACGAGCTCCTGTCGACGCCCCGCGTCGTGACCAAGCGCCGCCTCCGAGTCGTAGAGAATCGCGAGGTCGGTGCCCGAAACGAGGCTTACGCCGATGCCGAGAAACATCTCGAACAGCGCGAGTCCTGCGAATCCGTCTGCGAACAGCAGCATCGAATGGCCGAGCCCGATGAACACGCTGCCGACGAGCAGCGTTACGCGTCGCCCGAAGATGTCCGCGAGGTAGCCCGACGGAATCTCCATGACGAGCACAACCACCGCGAACAGCGCCTGCAGCAGAAAGATCTGCTGCATCGAGAGTCCACGGCTTTCGAAGAACGGTACGACTACCGGCATGATCACCAGGAAGACCTGGAAAAAGCCGAAGGCCAGCGTTCTGTTGATGTTGCGCCTCAACCGATCCCTGAATTGAACGTCGTCTAATGCGTTCATCACTCGAGCTCCTGCCCGGAAACAAAAGGAGATAAATCCGCCCCAAAACGAAAAACCCCGGAGGCTTTGGGCGCTCCGGGGTTTCGTTGAATCGTTCTCTTGGAACTATCGCATTACAACCTCGTGCGCCCGCCTCCCTCCGTTACGGAATGAATGACGGCAACCATCACGCGCGCCGAATCGGCGTTCGTGAGCGGGTTCAGTTTGTATTCGAAACACAGACGCATGAGTGCAAATACCGGAAAAACGGCCGGCATACTGCCGCGCCTCAGCAAACCTGTCAACCCGAAGCGACGAGCGGTTGTCGTCGAAGTGTGAGCGCGCGCAACTTTGGTCGACTCAAACCCGCACGATGGTCGTGCCGATCGTGTCGCCGTTCAGCAGTTGCATGAACGCGCGCGGCGCCGACTCGAGACCGGGGAATTCAGTGACGCGCGGCACCAGTTCGCCGCGCTCGATCCACTTCGTCATCTCGGCACGCGCCTCGTCGTACCGATCCGCGTAGTCGAACACGAGGAAGCCTTCCATCCGCACGCGGTTGTTCACCAACAACCCCGGTAAGCCGCGCGGACTACCCGATGGGTTGGCGGTGTCGTACTGGCTGACGGCGCCGCAACACACGATGCGACCGTGCGCGTTCATGCGGAACAGCGCGCTTCCCAGAATGTCGCCGCCGGTGTTGTCGAAGTACACGTCGATCCGGTTCGGCGTCGCGTCCTTGAACGCGTTGCGGAAGCTCGCGTCTTTGTAGTTGAGCGCAACATCGAAGCCGAGTTCGTCGACCAGCAATCGACACTTCGCATCCGACCCGGCAACGCCGACGACGCGACACTTCGCGCGCTTCGCGATCTGTCCGACGATGTGGCCCACCGATCCTGCCGCGGCGGAGACAACGACGGTGTTGCCCGCCTTCGGCTGCCCCACGTCGAGCAGACCGAAGTAAGCCGTGAGTCCGTTCGTGCCCAGCACACCGAGGTGCAGCGCCGGATCCGCGCCGCCGGTCACCTTGCGCAGTGTCGCCGGTTTCAAAGACGAGAACGTCTGCCAGCCTGTCGGCCCTACGACGATATCGCCTGCCGCGAAACCGGCCGCATTCGATCGTTCGACGCGCGCAACACCCGTGCCGCCCATCACGATGCCGGCCCGAGGGGCACCTGCATAACTGGCGCTCCCTTGCAGTCCCGCGCGCTGGCCTGCGCCGATCGTCAGCGCAATCGTGTTGCACAACACCTCGCCGTCACCGCACGCGGGCACCGCTGCGTCGCATACTTCGAAGTGTTCCGATGCGAGCGGACCGTCCGGCACGCGCGCGATCACTATCTGTTTGTTTGTCGTCACGGTTCCCGCCCTCTCCGATTCGTCATTGACGCGCAAGCGCTCCCAGTTCTGTAACCGTATCCAGCGCCTTCGCTTCCGTGTCCTGCGGCAACAGTGCAATGAGGCGATGCACCCCCACGTCAGCGAAGCGCTCGATCAGTTCTTTCGTCACGCGACCGCGCGGCGTAATGCTGATCTCGAGTTCACCTAGTTCGTCTGCCCGGCCCCAGCGCGCCTGCGCGGCGCCTAACCGTTCTATACAGCCGCGCGCGGCGTCCACATCCATGGCAAAGCCATACCAGCCCTGACCGACGCGAACTGCGCGCTCGATCGCAGCGTCGCTGGCACCACCGACCACGATCGGCGGACCGCCCGATTGCACAGGCCGCGGTCGCGACTGAATGCCCGCGAAGCCGTTGAATCGTCCGTCGAAGGTGGGTTGATCCTCACGCCACAGCACGCGAATGGCGGCGATGCATTCGTCGGTGCGCGCGCCACGGTCGGCGAAC
>CAZLDA010000534.1:0-2215 GCA_964557875.1 uncultured Pseudomonadales bacterium
GTTTCGGTGAACGACTGAACGTCCGCTATCAGATGCCACAACTCGCGCATGAATTGAACGACGTACATGGCCTGCGCGGCGATCAGGCCGAAATACAGGGGAACCTGCAGCCAACGGCTGCCGAACAGCAGCCACGGCAACGGTCGGAGCGGGCGGTTCAAATGCGAGGTTGCTTCCATCGAGCGGTCAGTCCTTTTGTTGACGAGCTGTTTACGGGCACGGAATTAGACAGGGAACGCCGTCGTTGTGAAAGCCGGCATTCAGCGATTGCGGCGATTGATTTCTTCGATCAGTTTTGCGCGATCGGCGGCGATATCGCCGATGGGATCGTTGCGGAAGCGTCGCACTTCGTCGGCGGTGAACGGTTTGAAGTCGGCAGGGAGCGTCGCGGCGCTGAACGTGGGCGCCATCCAGTTCAATACAGCGGCCAGTGCCGCATCGTCTAACGCTGCGTTGCGTGAACCGGGCACCTGCACGAGATAGCGGCGTCCGCCCGGTTCGGCCAACAGCAGCCCGAGTTCGTCGCGCAGATCGGGAACGTTGCCCGGGTGGCCGCGACCATCGTCGCGATGGCAACCCTGGCAACTCATCATGTAGTCGAAACGTGCATCCGCGTTGCCGAAGCTACTGACCAGCAGCAACGCGGTTGCGACGCAGCGTTTTACCACTTGTACCCGACGGTGACGCCGGCCCACTGCGGGCTTCCGTAACCGAGCTGGTTGAAGCCGAACGAGTTCGTGAAGTCGAACGTGTACTGCAGATACTCTTCGTCGAATACGTTGTTCATCCAGGCCGTCACAGTCCACTTGTCGTCGGACGTGTTGTAGATCAGACGCGCGTTCCACACCTGGTAGTTGTCGCTTGCGGAGATCGGATAGTTCTGGATGTCGAAGTACGTTTTCGACTGGTAGAAGCCGTCCCACTGCGCGGTGAGGTTCGCGCCCTGCGGCAGCGGGAACGAGTAGCGCAGGATCGTGTTGAACTGCCATTCGGGCGCCAGCACCATGCGGCGGTCGCGGATGCGATCGGTGTAGCTCGGAATGTCCTGCGCTTCCGCTTCGTGAATCCAGCTTCCGCCGATTGACGCTTCGAAGCGGTCCGTCGGCGACATGGTCAGCTCCATCTCGGCGCCGTTCACCGTTGCGTCGGTATTGAAGATCAGCTGACCGAGGTTCTGGAATGCGAAAGCCTGGAAGTTCGTGTAGTCGTAGTAGTACGCCGATACGTTCAAGCGCATCAGGCCGTCGAACAGCGTGCTCTTCACGCCCGTTTCGTAGGCGGTGAGTGTCTCCTGATTGAACGGAACCTGCCGCGGCGTGATGCTGTTGAAGATGCCGTTTTCGTCGAGCAGACCGGTGTTGAAGCCTGCCGACTTCGCGCCGCGCGATACGTAGGCGTAGGCAAGAACGTCCTCTTTGACGTGCCAGTCCACTTCGACTTTACCGGTCCAGTTGTCGCTGTCGTTCTGCGTCAGGTTGCCGACCGCCGGCTTGGTGAAGTCGAGGTAGATGTTGTTCGGCAGGCCTACGCTTTCGGGAAATCCGACGAGGTCTTGCGCGAACATTGTCAGGCTGCGCTTTTCATCCGTATAGCGCAGACCGCCGATCAGCGTGAACTTGTCGGTGAGGTCGTATTCGAACTGGCCGAACGCCGCCACCGACTCGGTGTCCTGGTGATAGTTCGCGTTGTAGAAGATCAGCCACTCGGTACCCGGCGGCAGACACGGACCATTGCGGCATTCCGGCGCCGTCGGGGTGAGCGCGAACGCACCGAGGTCGATCAGACCGTGCACGTTGCTGTTGAAGTAGAAGAGGCCCGCCACCCAGTTCGTCCGGTCAGAAGAACCCGCGAGGCGGAATTCCTGCGTCCACTGGTCGATGTCGGAGTCGAAGGTCGGAGCGAGCCCGGGTGTGGGGCCCACGTCGGTGTCTTCGCCGAACATGCGCGTGTAGTGGTCCCACGACGTGATCGACGTCAATTCGAGGTTCGGCGTGATGTTCCAGTTGAAGCGTCCGCTGTAACCGTAATTCTCGATCTTCAGCGGGCCGTCGCGATCGTAATCGCCGGCCCACACATCGCCGTCGGTATCGCGATAGCCGAAGACATCGTTACCCGGCCCGTTGGCAACGAGCGGGTTCGGGTTTTCCTCGTCCGCCGGCAACGGAATGTTCACGTCGCCGTTCGGCCCTGCGCCCGATTGTGTGGACTGGTGTTG
>CAZLDA010000534.1:2225-3223 GCA_964557875.1 uncultured Pseudomonadales bacterium
CAGGTCGTCGGTAAAGTCCCAACCGATCTGCAGACGTCCCGCCTTGTTGTCGGCGTCGTTCGGGTTGTGAACGCCGGGCACGCGGTTGTGCACGTAGCCGTCGTACTGATCCTGCGCGATGGAGAGCCGGGCCGCGACGCGGTCGTTGATCGGCACGTTCACCGCCAGCTCGGATTTCACCTGCCCGTTCTGCCCCAGCGTGAGGTTGCCGTAGCCTTCGAATTCCTTGGCGGGCGCCACGCTGACGAACTGTGCGAGACCGCCTGATGCGTTACGACCGAATAGGGTTCCCTGCGGGCCGCGCAGCACTTCGACGCGATCGAGGTCGAACAGCTGGAACGTCGCGCCGGCGATGGCGCTGACGTACACCTCGTCGATGTAGATGGCCACAGGCGATTCGTTGTTGTCGTTGAAATCGTTCAGCGCGACGCCCCGGAGCGCGATGTTGGCGTTGTTGCCTTGCGCGGTCGGCGTGCCGAACGTCATGCCGGGCGTGTGCGCCACGATGTCGATGCTGTTCGTGAAGCCGAGTTGTTCGATCTGTTGACCGGTGAACGCGGTTACCGCGATGCCGACATCCTGCAGCGGTTGCTCGCGCTTCTGCGCAGTGATGGTGATTTCTTCCATCAGCGCTTCTGCGGCCCGCACGTTCGGCGTGATCGCGATTGCCGCGAGCACTACCGCTCCCCAACTCATTCCCCGACTGCGCCATCTGCCGCTCATCCTCTTTCTCCTTCTTAGATGAATCGATCGTTAGATGAATTGACACGGCCCCCCACCGGCGGCTAGGTTCGCTGACGTCGAGCATTTATACAATCCTGCAGACGAACGGTTCCTTCCAGCCTGAAGTGCGCCAGACGAACGGTTTCAGATGAAGAGATGGCTTTCGCTTTGCCTGTTGTGTTGCGCCGCGGCTTCGTCGACGGCGGACCTTCCGGCCGAATCGGTTCTCGGTGTCGCCAAAGTTGCCACGCCTTACGGTCCGCACCTCGCACTGA
>CAZLDA010000535.1:0-3223 GCA_964557875.1 uncultured Pseudomonadales bacterium
GCGCTGCGGCGGCGCGGGCAGCTCCACGCCGCGGCCGCGGTCGTCGACGATGGCCACCACCGCCTGGGCCGCGGCGCTGCACAGGAGCAGCGCCGCAGCAAGGCCGATGCGCCAGCGCCGGACAACGACGCATCCGCCCCCGAAGATCCTCCGCAGACCGAGGAGGCGCCGCCTCCGCCTGCCTGACCCACATGCCCGATTCACACCGACGGGCGTTTGTGTGCACGCGTCAACCGATTGGCGACTCGAACGTTCCCAGCGCATGCGGGCGGGAACTCAATTTCGGATCGATGCTCAAATGCACTATGCTCTGCCGGCAAAAGCAGCGTCGGTCCGACCCTTAAAGGCGGACGAGGGAATCCAGTGAGCAATACAAAACGATGGCTATGCGCGTGTGCGATCGTGGCATACGTCGGCTTGCTGGACGGCTGCAAATCTCCAATGTCGACGCCCTCGCCGCCGAGCATGCCGAGTTCGTCGGGCAGCCCCTCTCCGCCGTCGTCAGGTTCGCAAGGCTCTCCGAGTCAATCTCAATCGAAGAGCCAGGGCAGCCAGGGTAGTCAGGGCTCCTCCGGTCAGCCGAGTAGTTCCTCAGGCTCGCCGGGTTCATCGAGTCCATCGTCGTCCTCGGGTTCCTCGTCCGGGTCGTCTGGCGGTACGCCGTCCACGGCTTCATCGGGCTCCAGTGGCGCCCCCGGCGCACCGACGTTCGACCCGACGACGGGAAAGGCCGGCAGTGCCGAGGGAGAGTCTGACGGCACCGGCAAGGACGGCGACGGCAAAGAGTCCAGCGAGGGCGACGTCGCGACTTCCGACAGAAAAAGCGGCGACGGCAACGGCGGCGACGGCACGGAATCCGGTGAGGAAGGCAAGACCGGGACCGCCGATGGCGAGTCCGGCGACGGCAAGACAGGAACGGCCGACGCCGAATCAGGCACGGGCGATACCGGAACTGGCGACGGTGAGTCAGGCGCCGGTTCCGAGGCCGGAAACGCGGGTGGCGCACAAACGGCCGGCGGATCAGGCGCGGGTGAGCAGAACGGCGCGGGAGCCGGAAATGCCGACGAAAAAGGCGGCGGTAGCGGCACCACGGGCGACGGCACGGGCGACGGCGAACTCGACAAGGCACTGAAGGACTTCGACGGTACCATCCTCGCGGAGCGCGGTGCCATCGTTGCGCGCGCCAACGAAGGCGCGGGCTCAGTTGAAGATCCAGGCGATGGTGGCGGCGGCGCGGGCGGTACCTCGGGCAGCGGCGGCGGCAAAGGCGGAAGTCAGAGCGGCGGCGGTGGCAACGGCAGTCAGCCACGCGGCAACGGCGGCAGCAGCACCAGCGGAAACGGTGGTGGCGTGCCCGATGGCCCGGCGATGCCTTCCGGGTCGGGAATCCCTGCCCCACCCATGCCATCGCAGAAGAATGCGGAAGTGGCGAGCGTGCCGAGCGACGTTGCCGATTCGCGCGACGACGACGTAGTGGCGCGACAACTCCGCGAAGCTGCAATGGATGAAACCGACCCTGTCCTCAAAGAGAAGTTGTGGGAGGAATACCGTCGCTACAAAGCCGGTAAATAGCCCTTGGATCGGCGCGCTGACACGTTCGGTCGGACTTTCCGGCCTTGCGGCTGCGTTGTTTTGTCTCGCGTCCTGTGTCAGCCAGACGGTGCGTTCGGTCGACCTCACTCCACCGCAACAAGCGACCGTCGCGGTTCCTGAATCGCTGCTGCTCGATGTGGGCGTCGCCGTGTTCGGCGCGAACATCCCGAACGACTACGACGAACAGATCAAACAGAACATCTCCCCCGACGTACGGCGCGCCGAAGGCAACTTCATCGCCTACACGTTGAAGAACATGCTGCAGAGCACCGGCAACTGGGGTGCGGTTCGCGTAGTTCCACAAGCGACCAACGCGGTCGACGTCATGGTCGGCGGCACGATTCTCAACTCCGACGGCGCCCGCCTCCAACTCGAAGCCACGGTGATGGATGCGAGCGGCAAGCAGTGGTTCACGAAGAAATACGAATCGCTGTCCAGCAAATACGCCTACGACCAGAACGTGCCGCAAGGCATCGATCCGTTCCAGTCGATCTACAAGCAGATCTCCGACGACATGCAGGCGTATCGGTTGACGTTGACCGAGGCCGACGTTGCGCGCATTCGCACCGTAGCCGAGATGGTCTTTGCCCGGGATTTCGCGCCCGACGCGTTCTCCGGTTACGTCGACTCGAACAAGAACGGCCAGATCACCATCAAGCGATTGCCGGCACCTGACGACCCGATGCTGGCGCGCATCCGAAAGGTGCGCGAGCGCGAGTACATCTTCGTCGACACGCTCGATGAGTACTTCGCCGAATATCAACGGCAGATGTACAAGCCGTATCAGGAATGGCGCCACGCTTCGTATGAGGAAGCAATCTCGTACCGACAGCTCGAAGCACAATCGCGGGCGCGGATGATTGCCGGTATCGCGGCGGTCGGTGCAGGCATCGCCGGCGAATTCAGCGACAACTCGACGGCACAAACCGCCGGCTTCGTCGGCATCATCGGCGGCGCGATGACGATCAAGAGCGCGCTCGACAAGCGCGCCGAAGCGCAGATCCACGCGGAAGTGCTGCAGGAATTGGGCACGTCTGCGGAGGCCGAAATTGCTCCGCACACCATCGAACTCGAAAACCAGACGGTGCGGCTGACCGGCACCGTCGAAGCGCAATACACGGAGCTGCGGCGAATACTGCGGCAGATCTATTACAAGGAACTGGGTCTTCCGGCGCCGGAAGCGGCCGCGGAAGTCGCCAATGAGAACACGCCCGATCAAGCACAACCGGCCAGCGTCGAACCCGTCGCCGGTTCCTAAATCACGATGAGTAACGATCAGGACGAATTCGTAACGATTCGACCGCGTCGCGTCGCTTTGAGTCATCAAACCGGCGCACCGGGCGCGCGCGCGAAGCTGTCGCTGACGATGGTGTTCGTCGCAGGCGGCATCGTGCTGCTGATCGCGATCGCCGCCTGGGTGTTCATGTATCTGCCCGCAAGCATCGAAGTTGCCGGGAAGCCGACCGCAGCGACACCCCCAGCACCCGCTGTGACGCAGCCGGCAGCGTCGCCCGCGCCGGTTGTCGTTGGAAAGGCGCCGTACGAAGCGTTGCAGATCGAAAGCGAGCGCAAACGCGAACAGGAGTATTTTGCTAAATTCGTCAAGCTGAAGATCAAACTCGACGAAGAG
>CAZLDA010000536.1:0-3223 GCA_964557875.1 uncultured Pseudomonadales bacterium
TGAATCGTGTTTTGCATATGGACCTCATTTCAAAAGTTCTGGAATACCGCGCGGATCGAAATCAAACGTCGGCGGCCTGCGGGCCGAGTTCTCTCCGCCCAGGGATGCTTCCTCCGGCAGCTCGTCGCTCGCTGCCGGAGGAAGCGGGTGCACCGAGCGCGCTTGTACCCCTTGGCGCTTTGCTGCCGCATGTTTCCTGCGATTGCGCCGGAGATAACTGAAATATGTGTTCCTCGATAACTCAAGTCCCTGCGCGCTGAGCGCGTGAATGATCTCCCTGTGACTGACCCCTTCCACAATCTTGGCTTCGATGATCGGAAGCATGTCCAGGAGCCGCCGCGCCTTGGCCCGAGCCGTCAGATTTCTCAATGAGATTTTCGGGTCGATCGGCATTGGATTAATGGCGTTCGTCCGTTCCGTGCTTTCGATCTGCACACCGATTGCCCACTGAATGCACACCATTTGCACACCACTTGCACACTGTCTGCACAGCAGATGGTTGACCCAGGCGCCGGTGATCGAGCCGACGCAGAGCGTCGGCGGCAACTACGCTCTTTCGGGCGTCTTTAACGCCCGAAAACCCCACCACACCATACGCACCTGCCAGGTGCTCGTAACTCCTTGTCAGCAGTCGGGTTCCTTGTAAACACGTGTTTACAAAGGTATGCAGCTTCTGCATCAACTCATTGCTGCACATGGGGTTTCCTGTTTACGTCTGTATTCACGCCCGGCTGCGCCGTATGCGCGGCTTTTCCTTCGAGTGCGTCAAGGGCGGCTTCGACCTGACGGATCGTGCTTGATGGCAGCCCGCGTTCCCTGAGCTGGTTCACCAGCGCGCTTCTGGCAGGCAGACCAACAAGGGGAACGACACGCCCCTCCTTTGACGAAATACTGATATTTGCAATGGCCGTTGCAACGTCGTCCAGCCGGCGCAGGATCATTTCGGAGTCGTTTTGCGTACCCGACTTCCCATTGCTGACGAGCCACTTGAGATAGGCCGACACCGACAATCCGCTGACCGCAGCAGCGCCTCTGATCCGCGCGTCATCGGCATCGGATAGACGCAAGCTGATCGTTCTTGCACCGAAGCTCTTCGAAGGGATCATCTGGTCATCCCGGCCTGCGGCACTTCCCGTTCACGGTGAATGTCGAGTGCGGCAGTCTTGATCGCTTCCCGGTTGATGGCGTCGGGAAGCTCAGAGCGGGAATTGGTGTAGATCGTCGCCTGAAAACGGGCGCGGCTTATGGCGACGTAGTACAGATCCCTGCCGGTCGTGAGGCTGCGGGTATCCAGATCGACCATCATCCGATCGGTCGATAGACCTTGCGCGCTGTGCACGGTCGTCGCGTAGGCGTGCTCAAGATGCAGCGGACGGTCGCCCTCCAGCTCGATGCGCCTTCCCTTTTCGTTCTCCAGCTCGATGCGATTCGGATTGACGTCGATCACGCGTACTCGGTCGCCGTTCGAGACATCCAACGCGGGATCGTTGCGCGTGATGCGCGCCCAATCGCCTGGCGCCAGTTCGCTGCGAGTCTTCTCGTAAACGCTCAGATGGGTATGATGGCGCGGATTGATTTCCTGCTGCCGCCCGTGCTCCCCGACTATCGAAAGCCGGTTTCCCGACTCGATCTCAGCCACTCGGTACAGCTCGCCGCGTTTAAGTCCCCGGCTCGCGTAGTCCTTTTCGGGCTGCACATAGTCGCCGACGCGGTAGCTCGGCGCATGCCGGCGCTCCGCCTGGGTCAAATCCTTACGCGACAACGTGTCGAATTCATGCCCTGTGCCCTCGATCCCGAGTTCCCGCCGGATCAGCGCGTTCAATTCGCGGCGCGCTGCGTTAGTGCCCGACACGATGAGCGTGCGCGCTCGCTCCGTTTCCTTCATCGCCGCGTATTCGCGCGCGATTTCAACGTAGCGTGCCTTGTCATCGGAAACTTCGCGCACATGCCGGTCAATGTATTCCAGGGACTCGCGTGCCCGGCCCTTGGCGGCCAGTTCGACTGCGGGTTTCAGATCCGGGGTTCTTTGGCGCTGGATCTGATCGACGGTCGCCGGCTTCATGCCGTTCGACTGCAACTGCGCGAACGGCCGCCCCGCTTCCACCGCCTTCAACTGCTGGATATCCCCGGCGAGAACAACCCGCGAACGATTGCGCTCTGCGATCCGCAACGCCGCTTCCATCTGGCGCGTCGGCACGAGCCCCGCCTCATCGATGACAATCAGAGTCTGCTTGTCGATGTTTCTGTCCCTCGACGCAAGGAACGTCGCGAGCGTCGAAGCCCGCAAGCCGTCGGCTTGAAGCCGTTCCACCTGATTGGCGTAAGGCGCCAGCACCACGACCTGGTACCCGTTCCGCTCGGCGATGCCTGCAGTGGTCCTGATCAGGTGCGACTTGCCGACGCCTGCCGAGCCCTGGATACCGACCACCCGATCCCTGCCCGTAAGCACCATGTGTGCGGCTTCCCGCTGGCCGCGGTTGAGGTCGGTTTTGGCGATTGCCCGGTTGGCTGGCTTGGAATCCATGATGGGATTCGCCTTTTCGCGCCCCTCGCGTTCCATCCGAAGAATGGACTGCTCGGTATCCCAGGCGAGCGCCGTCGTATAGCGCGCCTCGGCTCGAACGAGAGCGCCTTTTCGGATCGCCTCATCGATGTACCTGACGGTTTCAGGGAAGGACAAGCGTTTTGCGAGCTTCGCCTCGCTTTCCCAGGCCGCTCGCGATTTGCCCGGCGAATCCAGGCGATCGCTCGCCAGACGAAACAGCGCCACTTCGGAAATGACTTCGTTGGTCGCGATGCGGCGGTTCAGCTCGGCGCGCAATTCATCGTGCGTTGCGCGCCCCACCGCATGCTGCATGGCAGTTGTCATGAGCATGCTGTCCACCATCACGGATTGGCGTTCCGTCAGGTGTGCGATGGCAAATTCGAGGGATTCGCGGGCCGGATTGTCGTTCTGCCGGTTTCCGCCCTCCGGGGCGCGCTGCCTCCGGTCATAGTCGATTCCCGAGGCCCGGCTCTTTTCCGTCCAATGCTGCATTAGCAACCGTCGTTCCTGTTCGTTCAGACGGTCTTTCTTCGGGCGCGTCGCGAGCGCGATAACCTGCTTCTCGAGGGTGGAGGCCTCCGGGCGTGTCTTGCCTCGTTTTTCCAGCGCTTCCTCGATCATCCGGCTGCGCTGGCTGAACGCCTCTATCTGCGCGCGGCTGATATGCGCCAGCTCGAA
>CAZLDA010000537.1:0-3214 GCA_964557875.1 uncultured Pseudomonadales bacterium
ATGCCGGAATCTGGTAGCACAGCGATTTGCCACCGCCCGTTGGCATCAGCACGAGGCAATCGCGACCCGCGAGTGCGGCTTCGATTACGTCGTGTTGTTGGCCTCTGAATGCGGAATAGCCGTAGGCCTCCGAGAGGAGCTTGCGTGCGCGGTCCATCATGCGGCGATCATATCGTGAAGGTCTGCTTGGTGTTCTTGAATCGCTGCGCCTATGATCGCGACAACCCCAATCGTCTTACGAGGAGAACGGAGATGGCGGACAAACCGAGCTACATCGGGCTCTTGAATGCAATTGCGAACGGCGAACGCGGCGGCGCGAAGATCTTCAGGAAATGGGCCGAAGTGACCACGTGCGAAGACATCAAGCCGACCTTGCAGACCGTTGCGATTCGCGAAGCGGAGCACGCGCTCGCGTTCGAGAAGCGTTTGTGCGAACTCGGCTTCAGCCTGCGCGAGAAGGAAAATCCGGACCTCAAGAAGACCGTCAAGGTGATGAAGTCCGATTGCACCGATCTCGAAAAATTCCAGCACCTCGGTTATGGAAAGAAATCCAAAGAGGAGCAGACCGACGGACTGCTGCGACTGCTCGAAGACACGACCATCGACCCACAAACCGGCGCGCTGCTCGGTCGCTTCATCTGCGAAGAGCGCGATACGGTGCGCCGATTGAAGGTGTGTTACGACACGCTGAAGAACGGTGCTGCCAAGCCGCCTTCCCAGACCATGGCGGATGTCACGCTCGAGCAGGTGTGCGCACAACTCGCGACGCTGACCGAAAAGGTCGAGTCGATGTCGCGTTTGAAGGCGGTGCGCTGAACCTCGCCATCCTCAGGACGGCCGCGCGGCGATCCGCGTGCCGTCTTCGAGGCGTTCGCTCGGATTGACCACGACCTGCTCACCCGGGGCCACGCCCTTCACGATTTCCACCTGCAGCCCGGCCCGGTGTCCCATCACGACCGGGCGTAGCCGCGCCCGCCCGGCGTCGGCAACGAACACGGCCCAACCCTCCGCATGCCGGAACAATGCGGTGAGGGGAACTATGTCCACCGCGTCGCTCTGCCAGACGATCACCCGCACATCCACGCGGTAGCCGTGTCCCAGCGTCGACCACGCATCACGCGGGTCGGTCAGATTCAGAATCACATTCACGCGCTGCTCTGCGATACCCAATGCCGAGACTTTGGTGAAGGCCGAAGGCTCCACGCGCTGAACTACTGCGTTGAGGGGTGCGCCGCCCCATCCGTCGATGATCGCCCGTTGGCCGCTGCGCAGCGACACGGCTTCGTTCGACAGGTAGTCGGCGACGATTTCGAGCAGCGCGGGATCGCCGATCTCGAGCAGCGGCGCGCCGGTTTGTAGAACGGTTTCGCTCTTCTCCGCGATCGACAGTATCTGGCCGCTGATGGGTGCATGCAGGTCGACGCAGGCGCATGCCGTACCGGCATCGGTGCGCTTTGTCGGCGTCATCAGCGTGGCCCGCGCTCGCGCCAGTTCGTACTCGCGCATCTTTATCGCTGCGTCAGTTGCGTTGACGGCGGCTAGGGCGGTGCGGTGGGCACGCTCCGCTTCGTCGATCGATTGTTCGGAGGCGACGCCCTTCGCGTGCAATTCGCGCATGCGGCGAACCTCCGCGGCGGCGAAATCCGCCTCCGCCGCGCTGCGTTCGCGTTCGGCGCGCGCATAACCCGCCGCTGCTTCTGCGGCGCGTACTGCAGCTTCCGCCTCGGCGCGCGCGCGCGGATCGAGCAACGAAGGGTCCGCGGGCTCAATGCGGGCGACTACCGTTTTGCCGGCTTCCACCGTATCGCCGACGTGGAGCGGCGTGCGCTGCACGCGACCGGAGATCGGCGCCGACACGGTAAAGACGTCGTGCACGCGCGTTTCACCTTCGTCGTCGATCGTCACTACGAGGGGTCCGCGCGCCACAAGGGCGATGTCAACCAGCTCCGGCTCGGCTCGAAACGCATACAACAGCGCGACGATCAGCACCGCCGCCGGCACGCTCCAGAAGAGCAGCCGTTTCGTCTCGACGTGGTTCACTCGCGCCATTGGGTCACTCCCGGGTCTTCAGTACGGCGATCAGATCGAGTCGCTGCAATCGTCGCTGCACCAGCAGCGCGGAGGCCGTTGCTGCGATCAGAGCAACCAGCATCGCCCACGCGTACGTATCGGCCTCGATCAGCACCGGCACGCGAAACAGTTCGGTCGCGAAGCTCGCCACCATCAGTGACGTCAGCGCCCAGCCCAGCAGTGCGCCGATCGGCAGCGCAAGCAACACCAGCAGCGCGGCTTCGCCGAGCAGCATGTAGGTGATCTCGCCGGTGCTGAACCCGAGTACACGCAGCGTCGCGAGTTCGCGGCCGCGCTCCGACAGCGCGATGCGCAGGTTGTTGTATACGACGCCAACCGCAAGCGTGCAGGAGAAACACACGTAGAACGTCACATAGATCAGCAGGGTGCGGCCCATCGTCTCGTGGAACATGTCCACTGCCGCGTCCTTCACGGTGGCGCCGCCGATGACCGGAATGGCCTTCAACGCGGCGAAGAACGCGTCGCTCGAGGCCGGGTCTATGCGCAACAGCAGCGTGTTCACGGTGGCGGGTTCGCCGATCGCACGCGTGAGCGCGGCCAGGTTCATGTAGGCAGTCGTGCCGATGTACGTATCGAAGATCGCCGCCACTGGTATCTCGATGCGGCTGCGGCGTCCTTCAAGCACGTCTACCGTGATCACATCACCGACGCGCGCGTGCAGAATCTCGGCGAGTGCGCTCGACAGCAGCAGACCGTCTTCCGGCACCCGCACCGCCGTGCCGGTGTCGTTCTGCAGCGATTCGAGTTGTCCGCCGGCAGGCAATCCGATCACCGCGTTGCGCCGCGACCGCTGTTCGTGCGTCAGCCGCGCGGCGACGGTACGGTGTGGTTCCACGGCCAGAACGCCGGGCAGGCGCGACGCTGCTCCGACGACCTCATCGCGTGCTGCCTCGACGAGTCCTATGGTCACGTCCTGATGCTGTTGCCGATGGAAGAAGTCTTCAACGAGCAGATTGATCTCGTCGATCCATTGCAGCGCCGTAACCAGCACGGCCACCGACGTTGCTGCACCGAGGCTGGTGAGGAACGCGCGCAACGGCCGGCGCGTTACCTGGCGCAGCACGATGCGTGTGGGTTGATCGAGCCAACGGGTCAGCCAAGGGGCGACGAATTCGCGACGCCG
>CAZLDA010000538.1:0-3213 GCA_964557875.1 uncultured Pseudomonadales bacterium
CCAATTGCCGGTCCGGGTGGAGGTCTCATGGATATTCAGGGTGGAGTCGCAATCGTCACTGGTTCGTCTTCTGGCGTGGGCGCAGCGTGCGCCCGTCAATTGGCGGAACGGGGCTGTAATGTCGTCATCAACTACTCGAAAAGCGAAGCGGGCGCGCGCGAAACGGAAATCGCCTGTCGCGCATACGGTGTAGAGACGCTGGTCGTTCGAGGCGACGTCGCCAACGATGCCGATTGCCGCAAGCTGGCCGCAGCGGCGGACGAGAAGTGGGGGCGTATCGATGCGCTCGTGAACAACGCCGGAACGACGAAGTTCTGCGCGCACGGCGACCTCGAAGGGCTCAGCAAACAGGATTTCCTCGACATTTACTCGGTGAACACCGTCGGCGCGTTTCAGATGACTCGCGCGGTGCACGGGGCGATGAAGCGAGGAGGGCGCGGCAGCATCGTAAACGTCGCTTCGATTGCTGCGGTGATGGGTGTCGGCAGTTCCATCGCGTATGCCGCATCGAAGGGCGCCATGGTGACGATGACGCTGTCACTTGCGCGCGCGTTGGGCCCGGAAATCCGGGTGAACGCCGTTTGCCCCGGCTTCATTCAGGGCGAATGGCTCAAGAACGGAATGGGCGCGGAGAACTACGAACGAACGAAGAAGTTCCTGGAAGATTCCACGCCGCTACGCCTGACGACCACGCCGGATACGGTGGCGGAAGCGATTCTCTACTTCGTTGCGGGTGCGGACGTGATCACCGGAGAAACGCTGATACTCGACGGCGGCATGCATCTCCAGACCGCGCCGTTAGGACGTCGTTAGACGGCTCAGACGTTATCGGGCTTGAGCGTTCCGAAGGTGCCCTTAGGGAGGTGGCGGATGTCCTTGCCTTCCACCAGGTAGAGGACATATTCGGAGATGTTCTTCGCGTGGTCGCCGATGCGTTCCAGTGAGCGAGCAACCCATATCAGGTGCAGATCGCGTTCGACCGCATCAGGATTTTCGGCCATCGAATTCGCCAACAGCTGAATGACGGCGCGGTACTCTTCGTCCACCTGCGTGTCGGCCGCGATCAGATCGAGTGCTTCCTTCGTGTCTAGACGGGCCAGGGCGTCGAGCGCACGTGACACCATCGTGGTCGCGAGCTGGCCGAGGCGCGCCGTCTCGCCGTACAGGTTCTTCTGATAGTCGAGGTTCGACAGTTCTCGCGCCATCTTCGCGATGCGGTTGGCCTCGTCGCCGATCCGCTCGAGGTCGGTGCTCGACTTCATCACCGTTACGAGCAGACGCAGGTCGGTGGCGGTGGGCTGGCGGCGCGCGATGATGTGGATGCACTGCTCATCGAGTGTGACTTCGAAACGGTTGACCTCGTGGTCACGCGCCGACACCTTGGTCGCGAGCTCCGCGTCGTAGGTCGAGATCGCCTTGATGGCGTCGCGCAGTTGCTGTTCGACCATGCCGCCCATTTCCATCAGGCGCCGACGGACGATCTCCAACTCTGCGTCGTACTGTTCCGAGATGTGCCGACTCAATTGATGCATCTCCATTGCCTCGCTGAACTCTACTAGCTTGATTCGCCGTCGAATAGGTATTCAAACTATTGCAACGGCGCCCTCCGAACCTCGATGTCCGTCACGATGCTGTAACCGCGCTATGAGGAAAAACGCAGAAGAACAGGCTGCCCTTGTTCAACTCGCTTTGAACGCCCAGTGTCGCATCGTGACGCTTCAAAACGTGCTTCACGATCGCAAGTCCGAGCCCGGTGCCGCCTCGCGCCCGCGAACCCGACAGATCTACGCGATAAAAGCGTTCGGTGATCCGCGTCAGGTGATGCGCCGGGATGCCCATGCCGTGATCCTGAACCTCGAATCGAAGACCTTCGTCCGTTGCGAACCAGCGAACGAATATGTCGCCGCCGTTCGGGCTGTAGCGAACGGCGTTGCCCACCAGGTTCGAAAACGCACTGTGCAACTCGAACTCGCTGCCGCGCAGTCGCAGCGTTGGATCCGCATCGAGCGTGATCCGATGCTGTCCGTTCGAGATCTGCCGGGCCTCGGCGACGATCGACTCGAGCATGGGCGCCACCGCAACCATGTCGACGTCGGTTTGCGAGGGCTTCGGGCTCGATTCCAGACGTGTCAGCAACAGCAGATCGTCTACGAGGACTTTCATTCGTTTCGCCGGCGGGCGCAGGCGTGCGAGCAGCCCGCGCAGCTGTTCCTGATCGAGGGAATCATCGTCGAGCGACTCGAGATAGCCGAGGATCACGGTTAGGGGCGTACGCAACTCATGGGAGACGTTGGCGACGAAGTCTTGTCGCATGCTGAGCAACCGGTTCAGTTGCGAAACATCGCGCGCCAGCACCAGCATGCGCGTTTCGTCGATATCGATCCGGCGTACTTCCAATTGTAGATCGGAATGGGTCGCGGTGATTTCGACGAGCCCTTCAGCGGCCTGGCCGTTGATCAATGCGGCAATCTCCGGGTTTCGCACCAGCGAAACGAAATTCTGGCCGACGTCGCGAGACGACAACCCGAGCAGGGTTTGCGCGGCCATATTGAACATGTCGATTTCACCATTGCGTTTGATGAGCACGGCGCCGTCGGGCAGTGCCTCGGTTGCGGATCGCACATAACGCAGTCGAGTCGTGAGCCGGCGAATTCGATTGCGCAACAGGCGCAAAGAGCGAAACACCCGGACGGCAGGCTCCTGCCACAGCTCGACGGTATTGTCCGGGCGACGCATCGGGCGACGCGACCATTGGCGCAAGAGCACGAATTCGCGCACGTGCGGGACTACCCAGAAGGCCAGTCCGATCACGATCGAGATAGCCCAGAATTGCGTGATCGCGCCGATCGCAAGAACGGCGCCGATGATGCTGCCGGTACGGACCAGTTCGCTTCGCAGACCGGGAATCACGCGAGCGATTCGAACGCCGCGGGCGCGAGCCGGTAACCCACGCCACGCACGGTCTCCACGATCGCATCGAGACGGAACGGCTTCAGCGCTCGTCGAAGTCGGAGCACGTGCACGTCGACCGTGCGCTCCTCCACGTACACCGAACGTCCCCACACCCGGTCGAGCAGTTGTGCACGATCGAATGCGCGGTCCGGGTGCTGCATGAGAAACGTCAGCAAGCGGAACTCGGTAGGGCCGAGGTGAATCGGCGTTTCGCCGAACATGAGACGGTGGCTTTTCAGGTCCAACGAGAGTTCGCCGATG
>CAZLDA010000539.1:0-3211 GCA_964557875.1 uncultured Pseudomonadales bacterium
CTGCGCTGTTCACGCTGCTTGAACCGGGCGATCACATCGTCGCATCGAGCGCGCAGTACGGCGGCACGGTGACACAGTTGAAACATCTGCTGCGCAAGTTGTCGGTAGAGCTGACGTTCATCGATCCCGACCGCATCGACGCGTGGCGCTCCGCACTCACCGACAAAACCAAACTGCTGTTCGGCGAGACCATCGGCAATCCGGCCGGCAACGTGCTCGACATCGAAGCACTTGCCCAGCTCGCCCACGATCACGGCGCACCGCTGATGATCGACAACACTTTTGCCACCCCTTATCTGTGTCGTCCCATCGAATGGGGCGCCGACATCGTGGTGCACTCGGCAACGAAGTTCATCGGCGGACACGGCACCAGCATCGGCGGCGTGGTTGTGGACGCGGGCCGTTTCGACTGGTCGAACGGGCGCTATCCGATCGTTGCGGCACCCTCTCCCGCCTACCACGGCCTCTCATTCCACGAGACGTTCGGCATGTACGGCTACCTGATGAAGCTGCGCGCCGAAACGCTGCGCGATCTGGGGGCGGCACTGGCACCGTTGAATGCGTTCCTGTTCATGCAGGGGCTCGAAACGTTGCCGCTGCGCATGAAGGCGCACGTCGCCAACGCCACCGCAGTGGCGCGGTTTCTCGCATCCGATGCCCGAGTCGAACGGGTGCGCTATGCCGGGCTCGAAGACAGTCCGTATCACACGCTGCGCGAGAAGTACCTGCCGCGGGGCGCCGGCGCGGTGTTCTGCTTCGATCTCGCCGGCGGACGCGAAGCTGGCCGCACGTTCATCGCCGCACTGAATCTCTTTTCGCATCTCGCCAACGTGGGCGACGCGAAGTCGTTGGTGATTCATCCGGCCAGCACTACCCACCGCCAGCTCAGCGATTCCGAACTCGCAGCGGCCGGCATCGGTCCCGGCACCATCCGGCTGTCGATCGGCATCGAGGATGCCGACGATCTGATCTGGGACCTGCAACAGGGTCTCGATGCGGTGGCACGATGAGTGAGCCTGTCATGAAGACGTATCAGGATCCTGCCGTCATCCAACGACTCGTCGCGGGCGCGCGTACCGTCGCGGTAGTAGGGTTATCGGCCAACCCATTGCGGCCGAGCCACTTCGTCGGCTTCTATCTGTTACGCCACGGCTTCCGCGTGATACCCGTGAACCCGCGCGAACGCGAAGTGCTCGGCCAGCGTAGCGTGGCGAGCCTTTCCGAAATCGATGTGCCCGTCGACATCGTCGACGTGTTCCGCGAACCGAGCGTGGTACCGCAGATTGCAACCGAGGCGGCTGCCATCGGTGCAAAGGCGCTGTGGCTGCAGTTCGGCGTGGTGCACGAAGCCGGCGCGGCACAAGCGCGCGCCGCCGGGCTCGACGTGGTGATGGACCTGTGCCTCAAGATCGAACACGCCCGCTATCTCGGCCGCATGCACTGGCTCGGCTTCGATACCGGCGTGATCAGCGCGCGCCGCAGACCGGTCTAGTGGCCCGTAACCGGCCCTCGTGATGCTCGATCGTATCCGGGCGTGGCGACGCGCCCGCATTCTGGAACGCCACGCAATCACCGACCCGCTGTGGCACCGCTGCGCGAACGAGCTGCACATTCTCGACCGGCTCGACGACAGTGAGCTGGCGCGGTTGCGCGAGCTCACCACGCTGTTCCTGCACCAGAAGAAAATCGTTGGCGCGCACGAACTGGAGGTGGACGATGCCATGCGCATCACCGTCGCCGCGCAAGCGTGCCTGCCGATACTGAATCTCGGTCTCGACCTCTACGAGGGCTGGTACACGATCATTCTGTATCCGGGTTCGTTCGTTGCGCATCGCGAGGTGCACGACGAAGACGGCGTCGTTCACACCGGCTATGAAGAACTTGATGGGGAATCCGCCGATGGCGGTCCGGTGGTGCTGTCGTGGGAAGAAGCGAAGCCTCTGCCCGCCGACGAGGTGTACAACGTCGTGGTGCACGAGTTCGCACACAAGCTCGACGAATCCAACGGTGCACCGAACGGACTGCCGCCCTTGCATGCCGATATGAGCGTCGTGTCGTGGTCCACCGTCATGAGCGCCGCATTCGAGGCATTCAACGATCTGCTCGATCGCAACGAAGAGCCGCCGTTCGACGACTATGCGGCAACCGATCCGGCGGAGTTCTTCGCGGTGATCAGCGAACTGTTCTTCGCGGCGCCCGACGTGCTGATCGAGGCGTATCCCGACGTATACGCACAGCTGCGCGCGTTCTATCGGCAGGACCCGATTGCGGCGTACGAGCCGATCAGAAGATAAGAGAAGTCAGTCGACGAGGATGGCCGGGCCGAGCGTATTCAGGTCGCGTCGTCGCGTACGCCAGTCGGGCATGTGACGATCCATCAACCGTTCGAAGCCCGCGCCGTGATCGTGGTACTTCAGGTGCGCGAATTCGTGAACGATCACGTAGTCGATCAGGTTGAGCGGCGCCTTCACCAGTTGTGTGTTCAACGTGACGTCGCCGGTTGCAGTGCAGCTGCCCCACTGCGACCGCATGCGGCGCAAGCGCCAGCTCGGTGTGCCTTTCAGCCAGGGTAGATCGATGCACTGCTCGATGCGCTCCTTCAGCACCTCGGTCGCCCGGCTTCGATACCAGACGCGCATCAGGTCGCGAACGTGGTCGGACCTCCGATCATGGGTGGCCACGCCGAAACATCGCCCGTTGAACGAAACCGAATCGCGTCCTTTTGGAGATTGGAATGCGATCGGATGGCGTTTCCCCAGGAAGAACTGCAGTGACCCATCGTCGTAGCGCGGTGCCACTGCTTTTGCTTCGGCAACGCGGTCGGCGATCCACTCGGCGTGCATCTGCACCACGCGACGAATCTCTTTGAGACTCGCCCAGGTGGGCGCACCGACGCGCACTGTGCCGTCGTGGTGCACGCGCACCGAAATGTTCTTGCTGCGCCGACCCGTGCGGCGGACCTGGAACGAAATCGACATGCCGGGCATTATCGCCTCAGACTTCAGATTCCTAATAGATGAACGGCGCAAAATATGCCGGCGGCCGCTTTGCAATCCGACTCCGCACTGCACATCGACAAGGCACTGCGTGACGACGTTCGGTTGCTGGGAGAAATCCTCGGCCGCGTCATCGCCGCCGATCGCGGCGACGCCTTCGTGGATCGCATCGAACGCATCCGCGCGCTGGCGAAAGCGGCCCGCTCCGGCGGCGG
>CAZLDA010000540.1:0-3210 GCA_964557875.1 uncultured Pseudomonadales bacterium
GTAAGCCTGCCCGACATCAATGGGCTCGAACTTCAGCACCGCGTAGCAGCCGATCGCGCTGAAATGCCGATCATTTTCATCACCGGCCACGGCGACATCCCGATGACCGTACAAGCAATGAAGGCGGGCGCTGTTGAGTTCATGACCAAGCCGTTCGACGTAGATACGATACTGCGTGCGATCCAAAGCGCGCTTGCTTACAGCCGCGCGACACTCGATGAGGAATCGAGAATGCAGGTGCTGCGCGAACGCCATGGTTCGTTGAGCAAACGGGAACGCGAAGTGATGGCACTGGTAGTCAGAGGCCGTTTGAACAAGCAGGTGGCCGCGGATCTCGGAATCAGCGAGATCACTGTAAAGGCCCATCGCGGTCGCGTGATGCGCAAGATGGGCGTGAGGTCGCTAGCGGAACTCGTGAGCACTGCGGCGCGCCTGGGGGCGGCCGTCCGGCCTAACCTCGACATTCGTTGAGATCTTGAACCGGCGGATCGTCGACGTTCAAGGGTTGGCGCCGACGGTGTTGTTCAGCCGCACTCTTTTCACGAGAGTTGCACGAATGCGCTGCCTCTCGACGACAACCGGTAGCCGACTTCGAGACTTTCCGTGAGCCCGAGTGTCTTCAGCTTGCGCACGTGTTGCTTGAACGTGGGCGTGTCCCAACCGATTTCCTCCGCCAGGTCGCCAGCGCGAATGCCGGGTGACTTGGCAATCAGGGCGAGCACGCGTCGAGTCCACGCGCCGTGCGACGAGCGCGCATCCATCGCGTCGAGCTTCGCGCGCAGTGCGTCGCGTTCGTCTGCGCTCGCAGCGCGCGCGGCGAGTTGAGCGCGCGGGTCGGGCGTTGCGTCGCCGCAGTAGCGCAGGTCGATGCGATAGAGCGTCGTGTCCGGCGCAACGGATTTCACGTCGATGTATTCGAAAAGTTCGCGAACGGATGCGAAGCCGGCGCGCTTCGCATCCGCTGCCCTTATCGAGTCTCTAGTGACCTCTGCGATTCGCAGCACGTCGATGAAACCGATCCATGCAACGCGATACCGCCGTCCGGCAACGACCTGTGGCCGCCGCCAACGGCGGAAGCTGACTGTGACTTCACCCTTGCGGATCAGCTCCGCGAAGCGTCGTTCGAATTGCATCGCGAGAGTGTACTCACCGGCTCTTGCTCGTCTGGTCCGTTATTTTCGATATTGGCCACGCGATTTCGGTGCGGTACGCCGACGCGGCGACGCGACCGGGACCGACCACACACCATTCGCGGATCGGACCGCCGCCATAGCGCGCATTGCGCGCCACCCACGCACCGAGCGTCCGATACGTGTCGGGCATCGCGGTGTACTCGCCCGGGTGAACGAGCACCGCGACGCTCGCGGCGGGCAGCTCACCAAGCGCAATGTCGGGATCGCGGCGGCTGTTCGCGATGAAGTTCGCCACCGGTTCGCCCACCGGAATGAACGCTTCCACGCGCTCGGGTTCGTCGAGCAGAATTTCCGGCGCCCACAGCGTGCCGGGTGGCCCCACCGCGCGCACGCCGGCCGCATCGAGACAGGCGGCCAGTCGATCGAACGCCTGGGTCAGCCAAACTTCGTAAGTATCGGGCGTTACGTGGCCGATCATGCGCACAGTATCGCGCGCGGGCTCGTCGCGAACGTGCACCGGCGTGTGGGTCACCGGCGCATCGCCGCGTTGCAGTTGTTCGATGATGCGCTGCGTATCGGCGAGACGCTGTCGCATCTGCGTCTGGTGCGCTTCGAGTATGCGTCGCGTCAGCTCCGGATCGCGGCCGTGGAGAATTTCCTTCACTTGCGCGAGCGGCACGTCGAGCGCGCGCAGCCGCGCCACGATGGCGGCGTCGGCGAGCTGGTCGGCCGTATAGATGCGATAGCCGCTGTCGGGATCCACGCGGGCGGGAACGAGTATTCCCGCCTCGTGGTACGCGCGCAGCGCCTTGATCGAGATCGAACTCGCGCGCGAGAACATGCCGATGGCTAGCGTGCCCCCACTCATACAAAGACGCTCATGCGGTCGGGCTCATGCAGTCGCGCCGGCGCGGTCGAGCGTGCGTTTCATGGCCTGCGCTCCCTGTTCCATCATCGCCTCGATGTTACCCGCGATTGCGTCGGGCAATAGATCGGCCGTCCAGATCACGCGGCTGCCGTGTTCGCCGTCGGGCACGATTTCGGCCGATGCGTTGTGGTGTTCGAACGCGCCGCCCACGACTGTGTATGCAACGCGTCGGGTCTTCTCGTCTATCCCGACGATCACTTCGCGCGCTTCCATTCCGTTGGCGAATTTCACGATGCGGGCGTTGCCGTCGAGGCGCGTGTCGATCACGAAGCCGACGACGAGCCGCGTGTGCAGCGCGCCAATGTCGCGCATCGCGTCCCAGGCGGTTTCGGGATCGGCGTGGGTGCGTATTTCCTTGCGGATGGTGGCCATCGGAACATTCCTTTTGCGGTTGAGGTAGGTCAACCTTCAGGTCTGCCGTTGGGGGAGAGTCAAGCGCCTTGGCGCCTGACTCCGACATTTCACGAAAGGGGGTTGCGTCGTGTCCGAGCGTTTGTCCATCGATGTGTTCTGGTCGTTCCGCAGCCCATGGTCGTATCTGGCTACGCCGCGGCTGGTCGAGTGGTCGCGCAAGTACAATCTCGACGTGGTGTTCCGCCCTGTATATCCGTTGGCGATCCGCACGCCCGAGTTCTTCGATCGCGTGCATCCGCTCTGGTTTCCCTACTTCATGACGGACGTGCATCGCGTTGCGCAGATGCTCGAATTGCCGTTCCGCTGGCCGCAGCCCGACCCGGTCGTTCAGGAGTTTCGCGACGGTCGCCGCATGACGGGATCAACGCAGCCCTACATCGCGCGGCTGACGCGTCTCGGTGCCGTTGCCGCCGATCTCGGCCGCGGCATTCAGTTTGCGGACGAGGTATCGCGCGTGATCTGGGGCGGCACCGACAACTGGCACGAAGGCAGCCACATTTCCGACGCCGCGCGACGCGCGGGCCTCGATCTCGCGCGCATGGATGCACTGGCCGTCTCCGACGTGGACCGGATCGAAGCGAACATCGCGCGCAATCAGGTCGATCACGAAGCCGCGGGACACTGGGGCGTTCCGACCATGGCGTTCAGGGGCGAAGCGTTCTTCGGGCAAGACCGACTCGACGTGTTGTTGTGGCGACTGAAACAGAACGGGCTGCACGAGGTCGGCTCGAAATG
>CAZLDA010000541.1:0-3207 GCA_964557875.1 uncultured Pseudomonadales bacterium
GGCCGTTCGTTCAGCGGCTATCAGGTTCTGCACCAGGGCTCCGGGATGTGCGACGTATGGTCATTTTATAAGCGCCTCGTTTCAAAAGTCACTCGACTATCGACTTTAAAACAAGCAATCTATTTCAAAACTCCCGGAGCCAGAAATGCACTCACCCCGGCCATCCGAAGAACTGGAAGCGTTGGTGCGTCAACATGGAGCGACGTTTAGCCCCCATTACCCGCCTAGCGACAACTCGGATCACGGGCCGATGGCTTATCTGGCAATGCACGGGCTCGGCATCGGATTCGAGGACATCGATACTTTCGCTGCGGCGTATCGCGCGCGCCTGGTTTCGATACCGCCCCCGATCGAATCCGTCAGCGCCTCGACATGGCGCAATCACATCGGCCGGCGTCGGTCGTACGCCGCGCTACTGGCTTTCTTCGTCGATGAAATCGCGTCATCGGGATGGCAGACCACTGTAGCGCGGTATCTCCCCGCTCTGATCTCGGGCTGGGTCAGGGACGCCTTTCATCCATTGATCCGTTTGGGGTACGGCATTGAATTCGAGTCTACACCCGAAATCGCAGCCGGCTTGGCCTACATGACGATCACGGGCGATGACCCGGTACTTGCGAGCATGGCAGCACGCGGTGCTTCGAAGTCGGATGGGCGCGCGTACATCGAGTCGGTTCGGCCGATGTACGATCCACGCTACTCGCGCGGCCCATTCAATGTTCGGTACCAACGAATCACCGAAGGCGCAACGGGACTCCGCCCTGCAAGCGGCGAAGCGGGACGCACACTCAAGGAGATCAGTCGCGCGTGTCTGGAGGTCTTCCACGCGACGCACGATTTTTTCGCGCTGCATCTCGTCACGAGCTGCCACGCGTTTCGCATTTGTGCCCCGTACGCAGGAACCGGGTTGGACGCGCTGCTGAGTACAGGCATCGCAACCGCATATCTGGCGATTGGTGCTCCGTCATTCGAGCCTCTCCCAACTGTGTCCGCCGTGCTGCCTATCGATCGACTGAGCAAGGCTACCGATGAGCACGACGTGAAGGTCGCGTACTCGTGTCTAGCACAATCGCGCGCCTTCGAGGACACGACATATCGATGGGTCGCAAACGAGTACCTGAAACCACGGCTGCCCGAATTGCGGTGATCGTGTAGCGTTGCGTGACCTGATCGGAGGTCACATGGCAACGCATTCGGATGCGCCACCCTTTGCGGGTTTGAAGGTCATCGACGTCGCGAGTTGGATCGCGGGCCCGGTGGCGGCCACGATTCTCGCGGACTACGGCGCTGATGTCGTCAAAGTCGAGATGCCAGGTGTCGGCGACGGTTACCGTGCGCTCGCCGCAGCACCCGGCATGCCCGCATCCGAGATCAACTACATGTGGATGATGGATGCACGCAACAAACGGTCGGTGACGCTGAATCTGAAGGACCCCAGAGGTAAGGCGATCCTGATCCACCTGATCGAAGACTGCGACGTGTACGTAACGAACCAGCCGATGCCGATGCGGCGTGCGCTGGGCCTGACGTACGCCGACCTCGCTCAGGTCAATCCCAGAATGATCTACGCCTCGTTGACTGCCTACGGCGAGGATGGGCCGGAACGCGACCGCGAAGGATTCGATCTCGTCGCCTACTGGGCGCGCACCGGACTCATGGATCAGGTTCGAACCGGAGACGTAGAGCCGGCGCAGTCGTTGCCGGGCATGGGCGACCATCCCAGCGCGGTTGCACTGTATGCATCGATCGTCACCGCGTTGTACCGGCGTGAACGGACCGGCATCGGCGGCGAGGTTCACACCTCACTGTTGGCGAACGGACTCTGGGCTGCCGGTTGCGTCGCGCAGGCGAAATTGGCGGGCGCGGACTTTTCGGGCTGGCGAAGCACAACGCGCATGGCGCTGACGCGCCCGATGTACCGAGCTGCCGACGGCAGATGGTTGCAGTTCACGATGGTGAGAACTCCCGCCGAAATCGAAGCGCTGCTGGGATGCCTCGGCCTGGGAGGCATGCTGAACGACAATCGGTTCTCGACGCCCGAGGCGCGCCTCGCGAACGGTGTTCAATTGGTAGAACACATGCGCGACGCCATCAGCCGTCAAACGAGCATTCAGTGGCTCGCCGCATTCCGGGAAGCAAAGGTGCCAGGCGCGCTCATGGGCACGTTGGACGACCTCATCACTGATCCTCAACTGCCGCTCAACGGAATGACGGTAACCACGAAGACGGCCGTCTCCGATTCAACGCCGGTGATCAACCATCCGGTGAACCTTCGCGGCGTTGCTCGCCAACCGATCGGACCGGCGCCCGACCTCGGTGAGCACACCGACGAAGTGCTGGGCAAGCTTGGCATCGCGTCCGCGGACATTCGCCAACTCAGGGCCGACGGGGTTATCTAGCCCGTTACAGCAGAGCCACAATCGGCTGACAGTCCGTTTCATCCGCCTTGCTATGGTGCGCGCTCGTGCCCAAAGGCGAACGCCATCCAGATGACTGCCGCGACCCACTCCAGCATTACTGAGCGACAAAACCTGATCGACGAAATTGATCGGCTGAGGCGCGAATTGGCGGAGCGCCAGTCATTCCAACGACCGACACCTAGCAGCGTCGTACACGCCTATCACGAGCTGCTCGAACGTCACTACGACCGTCTGGAGCGCTTGACCATCGAGTGATCGGTAGGTCCATTAACATTCCATAATGCCTGCAGTTTTGCGTCGTAGGATGCGTCCCGACGATCGTTGTTCAGAAATGCTATGGAACGTTTGACCCGAAGTGAAACCTGGTTGCTGTGTACGTCGTTGACGACGCTCGTGGCGGTCATCGGCTCATTCATCCTGGTATAGGGACACTGCTCGTTTACCCCAACCTTCGATAGACCACACACACTCCTGGTCTTGGCCTCGGCACACTCCCCTGATGCGCCGGGGCTTTTTCTTATTTGACGCCGTAAAATCCCTGATCACCTACGTTGAGGGGAATCCATGAAGTATCTGCACACGATGGTACGCGTCAGCAATCTCGAAGAATCACTCGCGTTCTACTGCGACAAACTGGGCTCGAGGAAGTGGGTCGCAGCGAGAACGCAAACGGTCGATTCACGCTCGTGTTCCTGGCGGCGCCGGGCGACAAATCTGCCCAGGTAGAACTCACGTACAACTGGGATCCTGAGCAAACTGCGCGGCGGCCGTAACATCGGACATCTGG
>CAZLDA010000542.1:0-3204 GCA_964557875.1 uncultured Pseudomonadales bacterium
GAGAGTTGATTATGGTAGCTACGGGTGGGCTTGAACCACCGACCCCAGGATTATGAATCCTGTGCTCTAACCAGCTGAGCTACGTAGCCACGGAAACGAAAGGGCTGCGGATTTTCCGAAGATGGTCCTGTGATGTCAAGAAATCGGGCCGCGCGAATTCCCCTTCAAACGTTGAATCTGAAATGCATCAGATCGCCATCGGCAACCACGTATTCCTTGCCTTCCAGCCGCCATTTGCCGGCGTCTTTTGCGCCCTGCTCGCCCTTGTACGCGATGAAGTCGTCGTAACCGATCACTTCCGCGCGAATGAATCCCTTTTCGAAGTCCGTATGAATCACTCGCGCCGCCTGCGGCGCGCGCGCACCAATCGGAATGGTCCAGGCCCGCACTTCTTTCGGCCCCGCCGTGAAATAGGTATGCAGCTTCAGCAGTTCGTAGCCGGCGCGAATCACGCGATTGAGGCCGGGTTCTTCCATCCCTAGATCGGCAAGGAATTCGGCGCGAGCGTCGTCGTCGAGTTCGCCGATTTCCGCCTCCAGCTTGTTGCAGATGGTGACTACCACCGCCGCCTGCTCCGCCGCGATGCGCTTGACCTCGTCGAGCAGTGGATTGTCGTCGAAGCCGTGTTCGTCGACGTTCGCGATGTACATGACGGGTTTTGCGGTGATCAGGTGCAACTCGCGCAGCCGGAGCGAATCGTTAGCATCCAATGCGAGGGCACGCACCGGTTTACCTTCGTTCAATGCCGCCCGCACCCGCTCCAGTACCGCGACCATCGCCTTCGCTTCTTTGTCGCCCGCATTCGCGGTGCGGCGAGTGCGATCGTAGACGCGCTCCACCGTTTCGAGATCGGCAAGCGCGAGTTCCGTATCGATCACCTCGATGTCGTCTCGCGGCGATACTTTCGTGGACACGTGCACGACGTTGTCGTCGACGAAACAACGCACGACATGCGCAACTGCGTCGGTCTCGCGGATGTGCGCGAGGAATTGATTGCCCAGACCTTCGCCCTTCGAAGCACCCGCGACGAGTCCTGCGATGTCCACGAACTCCATCGTAGTTGGAATCACTTTCTGCGGATTGACAATGGCCGCAATCTTGTCGAGGCGCGGATCGGGTACCGGCACGATGCCGGTGTTCGGATCGATGGTGCAGAACGGAAAATTCTCCGCAGCAATGCCCGCCTTCGTGAGAGCGTTGAACAGAGTCGACTTGCCGACGTTCGGCAGCCCGACAATTCCGCAGTTGAAGCCCATCAAGTGTCCCCGTTTCCGGCGGTGTGTAGCACGTTCATCGCTTTCGCGAACTCTCCTGCACAGATCAATGCCAGCAAATCGTCCGACAGCGCCATCGCGTCGCGCACCTTGTCTCGATCTTCGCCGCGCATTTTTGCACCTGTGAGATAGCCGCTCACCTTGTCCTTGTGTCCCGGATGGCCCACGCCGATTCGCAATCGGACAAAACCTGCGTCGTTTCCCAACGACTCAATGATGTCGCGCAGACCGTTGTGGCCGTTGTGGCCACCGTCGCGCTTCAAACGAATCACGCCCGGCTCGAATGCCATCTCGTCGTGCGCCACCAGAATTTCCGCCGGCGCGAATTTGAAGAACGTTGCCACGGCTCCCACCGATTCACCGCTCAAGTTCATGAACGTGTTCGGAATCAGCAGGCGCATGTCGTGGCCCAGAAGCGGTCCGCGTCCGATCCGCCCCTTGAACTTCGGCTCATCGGCACAGGCGATGCCGAATCGAGCTGCGAGCGCCGCGACGAATTCGGCGCCGACATTGTGGGGAGTGCCGTCGTATCGCGGGCCCGGATTTCCCAGGCCCACGATGAGACGTAGCGCGGCCATGGCTCAGCCTTTGTCGGAGTCCGATGCCTCTTCGCCCTCGGGTTTCGGCTCGGTCGGCGCGACTGCGGCAGCTGCTTCGCTCGCAGCGGTGTCCATCGCATCCATTTCGGCTGCGAGTGTCGACGCGTGAACGCTGACCACGGCTACGTTCTGCTCTTCACGCTCTTCGTCCGACAGACCTTCGAGGTCTTCGAGCACAACGCCTGTCGGCAGTTTCAAATCCGAGAGGTGGAGGATGTCGCCGATCTTCAGCGGACCCACGTCCACGACGATCGCTTCCGGCAGATCCTTCGGCAGACAAGTCACTTCCACTTCGATGATATGGTGGGTGATCAGGCCCTTCTCATCTTTGACGCCGATGCACTCTTCTTCGTTGATGAAGTGCAACGGAATCTGAACGGTGATCTCCTGGTTCGCCAGGATGCGCTGGAAGTCGATGTGCATCGGCTTGTTCGTTGCCGGATGGCGTTGCATGTCGCGCGCCAGCACCTGGCTGCGCGTGCCGCCGACCTTCAACGCGAGAATCTGCGAGAAGAACGTATCCGCCTGAATCGCCTTCGAGAGATCGTTCTCGATCAACGAAATGTTCACCGGCGCCTCACCGCCTCCATAGACGATGCCCGGTACCATCGCGGCATTTCGACGCAGGCGGCGGCTCGCACCTTTCCCAACGTCGGCGCGCGCTTCCGCAACCAACTCGATCTGCTGTGACATGGTTATCTCCTGGTTGTCACGTTCAAACGCGTATCGGGTCCGCGACCAGAACCCGAACGCACCCTACAAAAATCCTAGCGAAACATCGCACTGACCGACTCTTCGTTGCTGACCCGCCGAATCGCTTCGGCCAGCAGCCGGTCGAGGCTCAACGGCGTGATCCGCGCGCAGGCTTTTGCCTGCGCCGACAACGGAATGGTGTCGGTGACGAACATCGAATCCAGCGCCGAATCGTTGATGCGGTCGATCGCGGGACCCGACAGCACCGCGTGTGTGATGTAGGCGACCACGCCGCGCGCACCACGGTCCTTCAACGCGCGGGCGGCCTGGCACAGTGTGCCGGCGGTGTCGACGATGTCGTCGACGATGATGCAGGTGCGTCCGTCGACGTCACCGATCACATTCATCACTTCCGATTCATTCGCAACCGAACGCCGCTTGTCGATGATCGCAAGATCGGTATCGTCGATGAGCTTCGCGATGGCACGCGCACGCACTACTCCGCCCACGTCGGGCGAAATCACCATCGGATTCGGATACCGCTGCGCCAGCGCGTGGTCGACCAGCAACGGCGAGGCATATACGTTGTCGACCGGCACGTTGAAGAAGCCCTGGATCTGATCGGCGTGCAGGTCGAC
>CAZLDA010000543.1:0-2475 GCA_964557875.1 uncultured Pseudomonadales bacterium
GCGCTGACGACCACGCCCATCCGCGCCGAGATCGCTTCTGCCTGATCGAGCCAGTTCGATACGCTCGCCTCGATGCCGCGGCGCCAGAACGACGGCTCGCGGGGGTCGAGCCCGAACGGCGCCATCAGCTCCACCGCGCTCTGGCTTCCGCCGGCGCGCAGCAGGTCGAGATACAGCGGTTCGAAGTCTTTGCCGAAGTCGTCGCGACGCGCGAACAGCGACTGCGTGAACAACTCGCCGAACGCATACGCGTACACGTAGAACGGCCGCAGGAAGTGACCGACGTAGCTCCACAGGTTGTCGACGTTCTCGTACGTGAAGAGCGCTCCGGGTTTGCCGTAGAACGCGTGCGTCACGTCCATCCACGCCGTGTTGAAGTCGGCCACCGTGAGTTTTCCGTTGCGCCGCGCTTCGTGCACCTTGCGTTCGAAGTTCGAGAACGAGATCTGCCTGACGACCGTGTTGATGTGGTCGGCGGATTTCTCCATCAGCAGCGTGAGTTTGTCCTCGTCGCTAGCGGTGTGCTGCAGCAGATACCGAAACGTGGTCATCTCCCCGAATATCGACGCCGTTTCCGCATACGCCATGGGAGCGCGGAACATCAACGCGCCTTGCTTCGATGCGGCCAGCATGCCGTGCACGCCGTGCCCGGCTTCGTGGGCAACGGTCATGATGTCGCGCGGCGAGCCGAGATAATTGAGGAAGTTGTACGCGCGCGCTTCGCCGTTCGGCAGCAGCACGGCGTAGTTGTACGCGCCGCCGGTTTTGCCGGCGTAGGGCGGGGCGTCCACCCATTTGCGTTCCAGCATACGTGCGACGAGATCGCGCAACGTCGGGCTGAACGACTCGTAAGCAGACAGCACCGTATCGACGCAGTCGTCCCACGACACGACGCGTTCCGACGCGTACGGCAGCGGTGCATTGCGGTCGGACCACTTCAGCGTGGCTTTGCCGAGATGCGCGGCCAGCAGGCGGTAGTAACGTTGCCCCTGCACCGCACCGTACTCGGCCACCGCTGCGTGCAACGCATCCACCGTGTCGTCGTCCACGCGGTTCGAAATGTTCGCGTAGCTCATTGGATTCGCATAGCCGCGCTCGCGATCCTCCACGTACTTCGCGCCGATCGTCACGTTCAACGCGCGCGCCATCATGCGATCGAAGCGCTGCGTCGTGAGGCCGTTGCTGAATGCGGCGAGCGCGGCGGCGCGCTTGTCGGAATCGCGGTCGTTCGAGACGACGTGGAGAATCTCCGGCAGCGTCAGCGGTCGATGATCGAAGTCGAAACGCAGCTCCGCTTCCATCTCGTCGATGTAGTCGGACCACTCGGAAGGACCGAACGGCGAGCGCAACGTCAGCGCGCGCTCCACCGGTTCCGTCAGCAGGAAACGCCGGTTCGCGCGGATGTGATCGAGAAGTGGACGGTGCCGTGCGGCAACCGGGTCGCGCGCGAGGATTGCCGCGTACGTTGCGTCGTCGATGGCCACCAGTTCGTGTTCGAAGAACGTCTGGTAATCGGCGCTGGCGCGACTCCACGCTTCGCCTACCGCGCCGAGGCGTTGCTGGATACGTTCGTTGGTGGCATCGGTGCTGCGGCGCAGGTACAGATAGACGAACAGTTTGTCGGCGAGCGACGTAATTTCGGCCTGCGCATCGAGCGCGGCGCCGAGCGTGTCGATCAGCTTGCCGGCGTGCGTATCGAAGAAGCCCTTGGCCAGCGCGAGAAGGCGCGTGAGATCGGCATCGAGCGCCGGATCGTCGATGTCGCGATAGAGGTCGTTCAGATCCCAGCGCACCGATTCGGCGCCGGTAGCTTGCTGCATGGTCACGTTCGCGGTCTCGTAGGTGATTTAGCGCGACTGTAGCCTGCTGCCCGTTCTGAGCCAATGCGCAGCCGACGCCAGAGGCGGCAGCGTTGACGACGGGTTGCGTCGCCGCCAACCTGACGTCCGATTTACGGCGGGTTCAATCTGCGTCCGTTTTGAGGAGTATCGATGAGCGCGAATGTCGAAACGGTGGCCGAACATTACCTCTCGGCGTTGCGCGCGCGCGGCATCGAGCGCCTGTTCTTCAACGCCGGCACCGATTTCGCACCGCTGGTCGAGGCGTATGCACGGAATCACGATTCGAACGCACCGCCGTTCCCGCAGCCCATTCTGGCCACGCATGAAAACCTCGCCATCGGCATGGCGCACGGCGCGCATCTGGTCACCGGCAAGCCGCAGGCGGTGATGGTTCACGTCAGCGTCGGCACCGCGAACACGATCTGCGGATTGATGAACGCCGCACGCGACCGTATTCCGATTCTGCTGACGGCGGGACGTTCGCCGATTCTCGAAGCGGACGCGCTCGGCGCGCGCGACCTGCGCATCCATTGGGGCCAGGAGATGTTCGACCAGGCCGGCATGGTGCGCGAACTGGTGAAATGGGACTACGAGCTGCGCGATGCTCGTCAGGTGGACGACGTGATCGATCGCG
>CAZLDA010000543.1:2485-3200 GCA_964557875.1 uncultured Pseudomonadales bacterium
CAGGCGGATCATGTCGACCGCCGCGCGCTTCGCGTGATCGATCGCGCTGTCGGCATCGCAACCGCGGAGCCGAAAGGCCCGATCTATCTGACGCTGCCGCGCGAAGTGCTCGCGTCGCCGGCCGCCGCATCTGCACCCACTCCGTTGTCCGTCGCATCACCCCCGGCACCGGACAAGGCCGCCATCGAGCGGCTTGCCGATCGCTTCGCCGATGCGGCCATGCCGGTGATCGTAGCGACGGCGAGCGGTGCGGACCGCGCCACTGTCGCGTCGTTGGTTTCGCTGTGCGAGCGGTATGGCATCGGTTATGTGGAAGAGCAGGCGCGCTATCTGAACTTTCCGGCCGGTCACCCGCTGCATCTCGGCTATCAGCTCGCGCCGGTGTTCGCGGAGGCAGACGCGTTGTGTTTCCTCGAATGCGATGTGCCGTGGGTGCCGGGTGGAACGAAGCCACGCGACGAGACGTTCGTTGCGCAAGCAGGCGTCGAGCCGACGTTTGCTCGATACCCCATTCGCGGTCACCGTTCGGATCTGTCGATCATGTCGGCTGCTGGGGCATTCATCGCAGCGCTCGACGCAGCGCTAGCCGAACGCGTGGCGCGGATCGACCCGGTTCGGGGTCGACGCGTTACGACGCTGGCGACGCAACTGAGGGGTAGGGGGGCGGGTACACCTCCCGCATCGAACGCGCCGATCACGCGCGATGCCGTGGCAA
>CAZLDA010000544.1:0-3187 GCA_964557875.1 uncultured Pseudomonadales bacterium
AGCGCTAGCCGAACGCGTGGCGCGGATCGACCCGGTTCGGGGTCGACGTGTTACGACACTGGCGACGCAACTGAGGGGTAAGGCGGGTACACCTTTGGCGTCGAACGCGCCGATCACGCGCGATGCCGTGGCTACGGCATTGACGGAAGCGCTCGACGAAGATGCGATCTTCTTCAACGAGTACTGGGCTCCGCCGGCGCAACTGGCGCGGACCCGTCCGCAGACTTACTTCTACCTATCCTCCGCCGGCGGGCTCGGTTGGGCGTTGCCTGCTGCGCTCGGCGCACAAATGGCGGCACCGGAGCGTACGGTGGTGGCGCTGATCGGCGACGGTGCGTACCTGTTCGCGAATCCCGCGGCCTGTCATCACGTGGCCGCGCGTTACGAATTGCCGTTGCTCACGGTGGTCTACAACAACGCGCGTTGGGGAGCCGTAGACGGTGCGACGCAGTCGGTCTATCCCAACGGACGCTGGCGCGAAGGCAGCGGTCCGTCGTTGTCGGATCTCGCGCCGATGCCCGCGCTGGAGAAATACATCGAAGCATCGGGCGGGTTCGGTGAACGCGTTATGACGCGAGCGGATCTGGCGCCCGCAATCCGGCGCGCTCTACATGCCGTGCGCTCGGAACGGCGTCAGGCATTGCTCAACGTGATCGGCGCCTGACGCGCTCCGGGCGGACGCTATTGTCCCGGGGTTGGCGTCGGCCCGGTGAACGACCAGCCGTTGATCCTCCAGCCGGCCTGCGCTTTTTTCATCGCGAATGTCATCTGCGCCGCTTCCTTCATTGCGACGCCTTTCTGCTTGAACGTGTACGCGGATGGATACACGACGTAGGCACGATCGCCTTCCACTTCGACGCGGGTGACTGCTCCGAGCGTCACTTTGCCGTCCGTAATGCCGCGCGCTTTGTCGTGCTTGTCGAGGTCGGCGAGCCAGTTCTTGAAGGAGTCGTGTCCTTGCCACAAGTACGGCGATACTTCGTCGATGATGACGATGCCTTTCTCGGTGTGTGTGGCAGCGGCGGCCTTGACGTCGCCCTTGTTGAAGCTGTCGATGAACTTGACCACTGGCGCCGTGACTTCGTCGTTGGGCGACGCGGCCATGACGTTCAAAGACATGACACTCAAAGACCCCATGACGCTAAGAACGAAGAGCACGAAGGCGCGTTGCATTGCGATTCCCCTGTTGATTGGCCGGGCGATGTTACTCCGAACGTGGAAACGGCGTAGGGTCGTTCTCACCGGTTGGTATGTTGAAGGCGTTCAACGTCATCGACACGAAGGTGTAGAAGCCGATCGTCTGGATGATGTCCATCAGCCCCTGTTCTCCCCACGTCGCTATGGCGCGATCGTAGATCGGCTTCGGCAGGTCCTGCGTCTCGTGCAGGGCGCGACACAGTTCGATCGTTAGTTTCTCATCCGCCGGAGCGTTCGCCGGCATGCGTTTTTCGAACACCGCCTGGATGGTTTCGTCGGATACGCCTTGCTCTTTCGCCATCCGTGCATGGGCCACCCATTCGACGTTGCTGCGCCAATGCCGGCCGGTAACGATGATGGCCAATTCGACGATGCGGCGGCCCACCGAGGTGCGTTCCCAGATGTAGTTGCCGAGACTCATCGCACGCTGCGCCACTTCGGGGCTGCGAATCCATGGATCGAACGGTCCGCCGAACTGCCCATCCGCTCGCGGCGGTCGCGCGCGTTTGATGCGCTCGTACTGTTCCTGCTGTTGCGGTGTGAGCTCGGCGAACGGCTTTGGCTTCAGTCGACTGGTCATGAATGAACCCTCTCTATGCTTCTATCTGTTCCAGATCGCGCTTTCCGAAAGACCGATCTGCGCCAGTTCCGCCGCACGCAGATGCGCTTCGTTGGCGCAGAAGAACTCGTCGAGTTGCGGCGGCGCCACCGGCGTTCCGGCCAGCATCGCGTGCGCTTGCCCGCGGTGGTGGATCTGATGTTGGAAGAGATGCGAAAGGAGCCGAGTGAGCGACTCGTTCTCCACGCCCGAACGTCGCATTACGCCGATTGGTCGCGTGAGATCGGCTTCGGTGAGCGACGCGCACGCATTCACGAGACGTTTGTCTACCGCACGTTGTTCTTTGGCAAGCGTGGCGCAGTCGTCGAACGGGTCTTCCGGTGTGAAGAAGCGTGCTAAATCGCGCGTTGCAGGTTCACCGCGCAGGCCGTGCTCGATGGCGTCGACGTAATACCAGTCCACCGTCAGGTTGTGGTTCAGCGTCGATTTGATCGACGGAAAGAAACTGGTGCGCGTCGCCACGAAGTCGGCGTGCGACAGTTGTTCACAGGCGGTGAGCAGGCGATGGTTCGACCACGCGTTGTTGCAGGCCTGTGTGTAAAAGTGATGTGCCAGCGCTGAAGCGGTCATCGATGTGCCTTCGGCGAGTCCTTCGGCGATGGGTGTCATGGAATCCGATCGTTCTGATGATGTCCATCACGCTTTCGCGCGCCGCCGTTTCTGCGGCGCCGCGGTTCTGTGCGAAAGTGAACGCTATCAGGAAGGGATGCCATGAAAGTTCTATTCGCTGTGCTGAGTCTTCTCGTGTTCTCGCTGCCTGTCGGTGCTGCTGAACCGCCAACGCCGATCTATCTGCAGGCGTGGATCGGCGCGCTCGATACCAGTTCGGATTCGTGGAAGGTGTCGGATCCGCAAAGCGGAGAAGAAGCGCTGGGCGACATCGGTACGCTGCCGTACGGCGGTGGCGCCGGCCAACAGTTGTGGGGCGACGGCGCGTGGCAGATCGGTTACGAAGGCGGCGGTCTCGTGACGTGGAAGAACGGTCGCACCGAGTTTCGCGGCAACAGCAACGCGGTGCTCGTGAGAATCGACAACACGTTCGGAGCCGTCGGCGTATTCATGGGTGGTGTCATCAGCGTGCGACCGTTCCATCCGATGCGGCTGTATGTCGCGGGCGGTCCGTCGGTGACGATGGGATGGTTGTTCGATGACGACGGCGGCGACAACGATGAGGTCAATCCGCCGGGCAACGGCGTGACGATCAATCTCGACGATACGAAGAGCGACGTCTCGGTGGTGCCCTATGCGCGCGCGGGCATCGAATTCGAACTCGGCAGCGGATTCACGTTCGGTGTGAGCGCGCGATACGCCGACGACGAGTTCGATTTCGGCGACGCCGGCGAACTCGAGTTCGATCAGCTGCTCTGGGTG
>CAZLDA010000545.1:0-3185 GCA_964557875.1 uncultured Pseudomonadales bacterium
GATCAGCGCAGGCGTGATCGTCGGCGTATTCGGCATCACGTTCATAGTCTCCGACGTGTTGTCGCGCGAGGCGTTGCAGGGCGAAGCCACGCACTTCTGGAAGCGCATCGCCGAGAATCCCGCCCAGGCGCTGCCCGATACCGACAACATGACGGGCTATCTGGCGCGCGCCGGCGATTCCAGTGCGGTGCCCGAGGCGCTACGCAACGAGGCACCGGGATTCCGGCGCATCGACTTCGGCGGCGAGCGCCCTCTGTTGTACGTGAGCGACGGACCGGCGGGCCGCCTCTTCCTGGTCTTTCGCCAGCAGGAAGTGTCGGATCTGACGCTGTATTTCGGCGTGATTCCCGGCGCGCTGGTTCTGCTCTTCATCTACGCGCTCTCGTTCGTAACCTACCGCCTCTCCCAGCGTGCCGTGTCGCCGCTGGTCAGCCTCGCGCAGCGCCTGGAAGCGTATGAACCGATGCGTACCGGCGGTCAGCACCTCGATCTCGACGACCTGCGCGGCAGCGCGGACGCAGAAGTAGCGACGATGATCGAAGCGCTCGATCGATTCACGCGCCGGCTCGAAGCGTTCGTGGCGCGCGAGCGCAACTTCACCCGCGATGCGAGCCACGAACTGCGCACCCCGGTTGCAGTCGTGCGCGCCTGTCTGGATCTGTTAGAGCGCAACAAGCAGCGCCCTGAGACCGACGCGGCATCGCTGGATCGCATCCGGCGCGCCGTCACGCAGATGCAATCGCTCATCGAGAGTCTGTTGCTGCTTGCGCGCGAAGAAGAACTGCAACTGCCCGACGAGAAGACGAGTGTCAATGCGGTGGTCCTCGAACAGATCGACCTGCTGGCGGACTTAGCGCGGGACACAGGCAATGTCGTGCGTGTCGTCGAAAACGAAGACCTGGTGGTGGCTGCGCCGCCGCGCATGATCGCGATTGCGCTGACGAATCTGCTGCGCAACGCGCTGACATACAGCCGCGACGGCGTCGTCGAGGTGACGGTCGGGCCGGAGTCGGTGACCGTACGCGACGCGGGCCTCGGGATGACTGCCGAAGATCTACAGCGCGTCTTCGAACCGTTCTTCCGGGGCGACGCATCACAGGCGTACGCGGCATCAGGCCATGGCCTGGGGCTCGCGATCGTACGGCGGCTGGTAGATCAGTTCGGCTGGTCGCTCGATCTCGCCAGCGCGAAGGGACTCGGTACAACGGTTACACTGAGTTTCACGGGCGCTCGCGCCGCTCACGGCGCGCGAATACGAAATCCCAGACCCGGCACGGTCTCGAGCAGTTCCTGATCGAACCCTTTGTCGACCAGCCGCCGCAGGTTGTAGAGGTGGCTGCGCAGCGCGTCGCTGTCCGGCACCTCGTCGCCCCACAGAGCTCGCTCCAGATCTCCGCGGCTGACGATGTTGGGTGACTCGCGCATCAGCACCCGCAGAATTTCGAACTGTTTTCGAGACAGACGGATGCGGTTTCCAGCACGGCTCACTTCGGCTGTTGCCACGTCCAGCGTCAGGTCGGCAATGACGTATCGGCTGGCGAACGCATCCGTTTGACGACGCCTGATGATCGCGCCGAGTCGCGCCTCGAGTTCCGGCATGGCGAACGGCTTCACCAGGTAGTCGTCGGCGCCCGCATCGACACCCGACAGCTTGTCGTCGAGCTGGTCGCGTGCCGTCAGCATGATGATCGGCGTACTCGAGCGCGCGTCGCGGCGCAGACTGCGGCAGATCTCGAGGCCGTTCACGCCGGGCAATCCGATGTCGAGCACGATGGCGTCGTACGGTTGCGTCGCGGCGAGATGCATGGCCGTCAGGCCGTCGGCCGCGTAGTCGACTACGAAGCCGACCGCTTCGAGATACGCACCGACGCTTTCAGCAAGCTCGCGGTGATCCTCAGCCAGCAGGATCTGAAACGGTTCACTCATCGAACATCCAATGACATCGCTTCTCCAATGACATCGGGCCATCCGTGCAGATCAGTAACCCGCCCTTTTTTGTCGCTGCCTCAATCGGGGCACTCCGGTTTCGATGCCGAACAGCGCGCGCCATAGCGAGCGCAACATCCCTTCGCTGTCGATGAGGCGCGTCGACGGAAACCGTTCGTCCAGAATGGCCACAAGCCGCCGCACGATGCACTCGAGGATCGACCTGATCAGCGTTTCCGCGCCGCGTTCTTCGCCCGCGATCGATCGCGATGCGCCGCGAGACTTGTTGTTCGACATGCCGCGAGCATGGCGGCGCCTTTCCTCAGACACAAGCAGCCTGAGACAGAAGCGACAAAGTCTGCTCCGCGATCCGGATCAGACTCGCGCTTCGGATGCCACCTCGTAGCGGATGACCTCGATCGAGTCCGTGGTATCTGGATTCACGAGGCGCACGATCGCGGCGACTTCAGGCGTTGCGCCATGTGCGACGAACGACTGCAGTGCGTCCCAACGCTCCGTCAACCGCAGCACGCGCGCGTCACCCGCATCGATGCTGAAACGGTAGTCGAGGTTGCCTGCATGACGCTCTCGAACGGCGGCGGCGAGCTCACCGAGCTGCTGGCGCACGACATCGGATATCGGTTCTTTGAACACTGACGTTCCCAATACGATCATCATCGAAGTTGCTCCCTGCTCCTGTAGCACTCGCTACAACTTTGTAGCAGACACTACATTCGGGCAACTACTTTGCTGGTAATTGCGATGCATCGCGCCATTGGAACAATGAAGTCCACCATCACCCCGGAGAATTCGATGCCTCGTTCGTCCCTCGACACCGTCACTGAGTTCCTCACGGCAGCCCTGAATCAGGATTGGGACTCCGCGACGCCGCTGATGACCGCGGATTGCGAGTACACCAACGTGCCGGTCGGGACGGTGCACGGACCCGCCGCGACGCGCGCCGCGCTCGACCAGTTCCTGAAGCCCACATCGGAAAACACCTTCGTCGTGAAGAACCATGCCGTAAACGGCGATCTGCTGTTCCTCGAACGGGTGGATCGGCACCGCGTGGAGAGCGGTTGGGTCGAATTGCCGATCAATAGCGTGTTTCGAGTCGTGGACGGCAGGATTGCGTTAATCCGCGAGTACTTCGACGTCATGACCATCGCGAAAGTGTGGCCGGTGCCGTTGGTCTGATCGGAGCGTTGACGCGCGAGAATCGGCTAACTAAGGTGCGCCGGACCTCACTGGAAGGCCCT
>CAZLDA010000546.1:0-3185 GCA_964557875.1 uncultured Pseudomonadales bacterium
GTGCAGCATATTTCTCCCGCTATGAGCCGAACCTGGGGCTGACACGGGCGACGCGGCCGCGCGACCTGTTCCTGATTACGATCATGATGCAGCCGGTCGACTCGTCTGAGATGTGGCGAGACGGCCGAGCATTCAAGCGCGGATTCGTGCCTGCAGGTGGAATGGTGATCCTTGATCACCGTTCTTCTTGGGCTACCTTGCTCGAGTTTCCATTCGAACTGTTCGATCTGTACATCCCTGTCTCTGCGATCGATCAACTCGCCAACGAGGTAGGACATCAGCGAATTGAAACGTTACGTTGCCCACTTGAGCAGACTCACGTCGACCCCGTTGTGTTTCATCTTGGAATGTCGCTCTTGCCGCTCGTCAAAGGCGAGCAGCCGTCAACGCTTCTATTTGTCGAGCATGTTTTCGAAGCGCTTACCTTGCACCTGGCCAGAACCTACGGCGGGCTCCGCCTGGCTGACCCGCCAATACGGGGAGGTCTCCCCGCATTTCAGGAGCGTCGCGTGAAAGACATGATGATGGCCGATCTCCAGTCGGAGCCTTCGCTTTCTGAACTTGCCAGTTCCTGTGGGCTCTCCAATCGACATTTCATTCGCGCTTTCAAGGCCAGCGCGGGTCAGCCACCGCATCGATGGCTGCTTCATCGGAGGATCGACCGGGCGCAGGAACTACTGTGCGCCAGCGACGTTCCGATCAGCGAAGTTGCGATCAACTGCGGCTTTGCGGACCAGAGTCATCTAACGAGAGTGTTTAAGCGGGTGGTCGGCAGAAGCCCAGCCTTATGGCGTCGGGAAAGAAAGGCGCGCGGATAACAACACTCCCGCTCGATCTTCGCCGACTCGGTGGCACTTCGTACGCGACGTGCGAAACGCCTTTAGAGAACGCGCATCCGGGACGTGCCATCAGCGGTACGAATGGAATCCTCGCCGCTCGCCATCGCCGGCTTCGGCGGGCGTTGTACATGTAGCGACAGAAACATTGCACGCGCGTCCGCGGGCTCCAACGGACTCAACGGCAACACGCCCGCTGCAGTTGAGTGCGTTCACGACGGCTTGCGACTGCGGATCGAGAGCGCCCAGCGTGCTCACATCAACGCGATCGGATTCACCGGCGAGCCTGTGGCGCGTTCGATGCGCAGCGGCGCAACGGTGAACATGAACGACCAGCGCTTCTGCTTTGCGCAGGCGTCGCCCAGTCGGTCGAGGCGCAGGTTGTCGAGCAGGTGCACGCCCATCGCAACGAGCGCGCACTGGTGGATCGGCATGCCCCAGCCGGCGATGTCGATGTTCGGCAGAGCGTCGGACACGCCGTCGCTGCCGAGCAGCGCGACGCCGCGATCGTGGATCCACTCGACGCACTCGGGGTGCATTCCGGCGAGACCGTCAACCATCGGGCTCCACGGACCATGCTTCGTTCGGCGCGCGTCGCGCCCGGTTGAAACGAGCAGGATGTCGCCTTCTGTTACGCGCACGCCTTGTGCTTTTTCGGTGGCCTCCAGTTGTGCAATGGTGATGGCGTCTTTCGCGTCGATCCACTCGACGCCAAGCGTGCGTGGTACGTCGAGCAACACGCCGCGCGACGTGATGCCGTCGCGCGCGCACATGATGCTGCCGCGCCGCGCGCCGGTGCTTTTCACTTCCGTGGCCGCAAAGCCGTTGTACATCTGGCCGTCGACGAACACGTGACACAGCGCGTCGATGTGCGTTGTCGCCATGCCGTGAAATGCGACACCGACGAAGTCCATCGCTGCTTCGAGGCCGACACCGGGAATCACGCAATCGTCGCCGCCCTGAATCATCATGTGCAGTGCGGGGTTCGGATTCTCGACTGACGACTGCACCGCGAGTTCGCGCGCGCAACTGACGACTTCGCCCGAAACGACCGCCGCCGCAGCTTCGCGCCGCTTCGCCGGTGTGATCAGGTTCAGCGCGCCGTTCTCGTCGTCAGCGCCCCAGCGTCCCCAGTTCTTGACGCGCTCGAACACATCGCGCATGCGCGCCGGATTCCACGCTCCGCTCATCCTTCGTTCCCCTTCTCGTTTCGAATTCGAAAGTGGTACTTTGCGGGTCGACCCCGAGTGCTGACAACCCCATGCCGCATCCAGTGAGCAACGAGCCAGGCAAGATCGTCTGCGGCGAACGCGAACTTCCGATTGCGCAGATGCTGGTGCGCGCAAATCGCGCAGCACACGGTCTGCGCGAACTCGGCATCGAACGCGACGACGCGTTCGCGGTATTGCTGCGCAACGACTTTCCGTTCTTCGAAGCGGCCTACGCTGCGAATCGGCTCGGCGTACATCTCGTGCCGATCAACTGGCATTTCTCCGGCCCGGAAGTGCGGTACATCCTCGAAGATTCCGGCGCGAAAGCGCTGGTCGCGCATGCGGATCTGCTCGAGCCGATCCGTGCGCACATACCTGCATCGGTGCGGGTCTTCGTCGTAGAAACGCCCCCTGAAATTGCGACGGCGTATTCCATCGCCCCTGCGCGTGGCCGTTGTCTGCCCGGGGACACGGTATGGGGCGAGTGGCTCGCACAATTCGAGCCGTTACCGCCGGAGGCAGTCGCGTCGCCGGGCAGCATGATCTATACGTCCGGTACCACCGGCAGGCCGAAAGGAGTGCGCCGCAAGCCGCCGACGCCCGAGGAGGCCGCGGGCATGGGCCAGATGGTTGATCTCGTGATGGATTTCTCGCAGCCGAACATCGTGGCGCTGCTGACCGCGCCGATGTACCACGCAACGCCGAACGGGTTCTTTCGGCGTGCGATCGACACGAACTCGACGCTGATCGTCGAGCCACGTTTCGACGCGCAGCGATATCTCGAGTTGATCGATCGGCACCACATCACGCACGCATATGCCGTGGCGACAATGTTCGTGCGGTTGCTGCGTTTGCCGGAAGAGGTGCGCCAGCGTTGCGACGTTAGTTCGTTGAAGGTGGTGGTACACGGCGCGGCGCCGACGGCACCCGAGGTGAAACGGCGCATGATCGACTGGTTCGGGCCGGTGCTGCTCGAACACTACGGCTCCACGGAACTCGGCGCCGTCGTGTACTGCAACTCGGCCGATTGGCTCAGCCATCCCGGAACGGTCGGGAAGGCGCTGCCGCATGTCGAGCTGAAGGTACTCGATGCACAGCGCAACGAGTTGCCCAACGGCACGCCGGGCGAGATCTTCGC
>CAZLDA010000547.1:0-3179 GCA_964557875.1 uncultured Pseudomonadales bacterium
GTGGCCGCATCGACCACGGTCATCACGCAGGCAACGCGTATCGCGCGCTGACCGACGCGATCGCTTTTGCCGACGCGGTTGCTGCCGCCGACAAACTCACCAGCGCGAAGGACACGCTGATCATCACGACCGCCGATCACAGCCATACGTTCGAGATCGTCGGCTATCCGGCGCGCGGCAACCCGATCCTCGGTAAAGCGAGAGGCGCTGATGGAAGTCTGCAACTAGACGGCAGCGGCAAGCCCTATACGACGCTCAGCTATGCGAATGGTCCCGGTGCGCTCGAAGCCTCCAACACACAACCGGCGGGTTCGAAGCAGTTTCCCCACTTCGCCAAACAGTTCGACCCTGCCGCAGTTGCACGACCGAATCTGACCGACGTCGATACCGCCGCACCAAACTACATGCAGGAGTCGGCAGTGCCGATGTCGAGCGAAACACACGGCGGCGAAGACGTTCCGGTGTATGCCCGCGGTCCCGGTGCCGACCGCGTTCACGGCGTGATCGAGCAGAACCAGATCTACTTCATCATGAAGAGCGCGTACGGCTGGTAGGCGAACTGTGCCTCGTTAGAACGCCACCGCGCAGACATCACAAAGAGCGTAGGTGTGCAGCGGATCGTCGAGCCTTACGAGTTGCGACAGTTCGCGTGCCCATTGCGTCCATTGCGTTACCGATGCGAAGCCCATGCTGCTGGCGATCTGTTGCAGCAGCTGTTCGCGCGCCGATAGCGGCTTTTCTATGAAGCGAACCTGATAGTGGGTCATTCCTGCGCGCTTCGCGGCGGCCGCAATCGCATCGGGCAGTTGACCTAATTCGTCCACCAGACCGAGTTCGTGGGCCTTGCGACCGGTCCACACGCGTCCTTGTCCGATCTTGTCCACTTGTTCCGGCAGCATGTCGCGACCGCGCGAAACGAGATCGAGGAAGCGTTTGTAGCCGGCTTCCACATTTGCCTGCAGGATGTTGCCCATCGGTTCGGAGATGCCGCCGAACGGATCGAGCCCACCGGCGAGCGGCGCCGACCCGACGCCGTCGCGCGTAACGCCGATCGAGGCGAGGCTGTCTTCGAACGTTGGCACCATACCGAAAATCCCGATCGAACCGGTGACGGTCGTAGGTGCAGCCCAGATCTCGTCCGCGGTCGCAGAAATCCAATATCCGCCCGATGCCGCCACGCCCGCCATCGAGACCACGAGGGGCTTGCCCGATGTTTGCAGTTGCTCGAGTTCCTGACGGATGACCTCGGACGAAATAGCTGCACCACCGGGAGAATCGACGCGCAGCACCACAGCCTTCACGTTCTGGTCGAGGCGCGCACTGCGAATCAGCTCGGTGAGGCTGTCGGCGCCGACTGAACCACGCGGTTGTTCGCCCGGAAGAATCATGCCACTGGCGACGACCACGCCGACTTCGTTGCCGCTGGGAGCTTGTACGGCGCGTGTGGCGCGCAGGTAATCGTTCGACGCGATCTGCCGGAACGTACCTTCGGATTCGCCTACTTTCGCGATCAGTCGCTGACGCATTTCGTCGCGGGAGATCAACGCGTCGACAAGACCGTGTTCGAGCGCCGCCCGCGCCATATCGCCGTCCGCCGCTTTGAGAACGTCTTCGTAGTGCAGGACGTATTCATTCAGCTGATCGAGGGTTTGCTTCCGGTTGGCGGCCACCTTGGCGACGTAGTCTTGCCACAGTTCGTCGATCATCGCGCGATTCGCGTCCCGCGCTTCGGGTGACATATCGGTGCGGGTGTAAGGCTCGACGGCAGCTTTGTATGCGCCCACCCGGAATACGTGGACCCTCACCTTCAGCTTATCGAGCAGTTCCTTGTAGTAGCTCTGATATGAGCCGAACCCGGTGAGCAGCACCTGTCCCATCGAGTGCATGTAGATGGTGTCGGCGAATGAAGCGAGGTAGTACTGACCCTGCGTGTAGTAGTCGCCGACCGAAACGATTTCCTTGCCCGCTGCTTTGACTGCAGCTAGCGCGTCACCAAGTCCGCTGAGGTGCGCAGGGCTGACGCCGGTGAGGTGCTCGAGGTCGAGCACGACTACCGCGATGCGTGCGTCCGACTTGGCGGCATCGAGCGAATCGATCAGGTCTTGATAGCGTGTTTCCGCGGCGATGTCGTTGCCTCCGAGCAGTGCTTCGAACGGCGCCGATTGCGTGGTCTGCTCGACGATGGTTCCTTCGGGCGCGATCACCAACGCTCCCTTGTCGGGAACCGTCAGCTTCGCGCCACCTGAAACGATCGCCATGAGCACGAGAAAGACGATTACGACGAACAGTAGATTCGTCGTGAATACGCGTGTGGTTGTGATGCCGCGGCCGATGCCGCGAAACAAACGCCGAATCGAGCTGTCCTGCGTCATTGGCCGTCCTGAAACGAGAAGGCGGCGATTGTCTCGGCAACGACCACAAAATGAAAGGGCGAGCGTCCCAAAACGCGGCGCGCGTCATCGCTCGAGACAATGCACGCGGTATGCTTGGGTCGGTGTAACAACGTGGCAGGAGCAATGAACCCGGAACTCAGCGAAGTCGTTTGGCGTTGGCGCGATGCGTGCGTTGCAGTTGGTGCGCCGCCCGTAGACGGACCGGACATTCTGGGAGTGAGCATCGACACGCGAACGTTGCGCGCCGGTGATCTGTTCGTCGCACTGCTCGGTGATCCCGGTCCGCGTTTCAACACGGATAGTCGCACCGACCGCGACGGTCACGCGTTCATCGACGAAGCCCAGCGCCGCGGTGCTGTTGGCGCGTTGACGCATAGATCGACCGGAACGCTGTTGCCCGAGCTGCGGGTGAGCGACACGCTCGATGGACTCTGGTCGTTGGGGCGCGCTGCACGCGCCCGATTCGTGGGACCGGTATTCGCGGTGACCGGCAGCAGCGGCAAGACCACTGTCCGTTCGTTTCTGAATGCGGCACTCGGTTGTCCGCAAGCAACCGGAAGCCTGAACAACTTTTGGGGTGTGCCTCTTTCACTCGCGAGAACACCGCGCCACGCGCCAGCTGCGGTGTTGGAGATCGGTACCAACCATCCGGGAGAAATCGAGCCGTTGGCCAAACTCGTGAGTCCAACCGTAGCGCTGGTGCTCAATGTACGGCCTGCGCACCTGCAATACTTCGGCTCGATCGAAGCATTGCGTACAGAGAAGACGAGCATTTTCAACGGGCTC
>CAZLDA010000548.1:0-3175 GCA_964557875.1 uncultured Pseudomonadales bacterium
TAGCGGTTCGCGTAGTTCGCCGGCGGCCGGTAATACGGCGCGGGACGATAGCCGGGATAGGCCGGCCTGTACGGCGGATACGGCGGGTAGGGACGGCCGCCGTAGTAAACGCCGCCGTAACCCCACGCCGGATAACCCCAATGGTCGTCGTGATCGTCGGCGATCGCGTTGCCGATCAGCATGCCGGCCCCGAACGCGAGCAGCCCACCGACCACGGCGGTCTCGGTGCTGACACCTGAAGTCGTCGTGGTCGTGGTGGTCGCCGGCGGCGCCGTGTAAACCGTCTGCGGGTTGTACTGCGGTACGTAGACCACCTGCGGGCTCGGTGGCTGCACGACGATGACCGACTGGCCGTTCTGTTCCGTCGTGGTCACGGTCATTTCCGGCGACGTTTTCAAGTTGCCTGCATCGGCCGCTTGCTTGCGAAGCCGCTGTATGGACGCGAGCACCGCACCTTGATCAGCGGTAAAAGCGTCGCCGACCTGCTTCGTCCAGTCGAGTTCCCGGCACATCATGTCCACGACCGTCGGGAAATGGACCAGCGCCTGCACGCTCGGCGTGAAACCGGCATCACCCGCCGCCTTCGTCAAGTCATCCCCTTTGAGGTCTTGGTGATCGAGCAGCCAGTTGCCGGCGTCGAGCACTTCCTGCGCGTTCGTCGACGCCGCCAGCACCTGCGCGATGAGCGGGTCGGGATACAGCGCAACCGGCGCGAGCAGCTCATCGAGCGCGGCCGGAGTCCAAGACGCGGCGTCGGCGGTGGGCGGTGGCGGTGGCGCCTCCGGAGCAACAGGCGCCGCAGCCGCAGTTGTCGCAGCTGGTGCCACAGCCGTGGACGCCTTCGCCGCGTCGTCAGCTTTCGAGCAGCCCGACAGACCGAATGCGATCAGAACCAGAACCGAGTTGAGCGCCGCTCGCGCCATCGATGTGTATGTACGCACGATCGAGTCCATTCAAAGGCCGGGCGGCGATGGTTCCACGACGGCGCTGGCGTGGCAATCGCCACGAGCGCGGCAGCGCGAGAATGGGCAAGATGCGACGTCGAACCCGGAACGATGCCATGGCAGAAGCAAACGCAGACAGCCGCTTTGATCAGGACGCGTATCTACTACTGACTGCAGATGAATGGCCGCTGAAATGGCAGCGTCGCCTGCATCTCGTGCCGCGCGAGGGAATGGGGCTCGGTCGACGCGCGATCCTCTACGCGCTGGTTGCGTGGGTGCCACTCGCAGTGTGGGCATATCTGCATGGACGCGCGCTCCCGGGTGGATCCGCCGAACCGTTGATGGCTCACTTCGGCGTTAACGTTCGTTGTCTGGTTGCGATTCCGCTATTGATTCTGGCCGAGGGCACAATGGGGCGGATGACGGCAAGCCTCGCGTCGCAGTTCGTTCGCAACGGCCTCGTCACCGACGCGCAGCGTGGTACCTTCGTCGCGGAATTGCGGCGCACCGCGCGCCTGCGCGATTCTTCGCTGCCGTGGATCGTGATGCTCGGCGTCATCGCCGCATGGCTTTTCGTAGCGCCTCCGGACACAGAGATCGACGCGCTGTCGTGGTCGATAGAGAACGGTTCGCTCGGATTCGGCGGCTGGTGGTTCGCCTACGTTGCGCGCCCGATCTTCCTCGCGCTCGTGTTGAGCTGGCTGTGGCGTATCGCCTTAGTGGTCGGGTTGTTCCGCCGCGTCGCCAAACTCGATCTCGCATTGGTGCCTTCACATCCCGATCGCGCGGGCGGCCTCGGCTTTCTCGAGGCGTTTCCAGGCGCGTTCGTACTGGTTACGTTCGCCATCTCGGCGGTGATCGGCTCCGGTTGGGCACATGAACTCGTGTATCACGGCGTGAAGACCGACTCGATTCTGCAGCCGCTCGCGGCGTTCGCGGTGGTGTGGTCGCTGATCCTGTTGTCGCCGCTGCTGATGTTTGCGCCGAAGCTGATCGCCGCGAAACGGCAGGCGAAGATCGAATACGGGCGGCTCGTCGGTCAACAGGGCCGTGCGGTGCGACAGCGTTGGGTCGTTGGCGACGCAGGCGCCGACGAAGCAGCTCTGGAGCCGGCCGGTGTCGGTCCGATTGCCGATGCCACCTCTCTATACGAGTCGGTTACTGCGATGCGCCCGGTGCCGATAGGCAAAGTGGCGCTGTTCTCCGTGCTGTTGCCGCTGGCGATACCGATGCTCGTGGTGTTCTCGATTCAGATCCCGATCAAGACACTGCTCGGCCAACTGTTGAAAGTGCTCGTCTGAGGGCTGCTCACTTCACCGGAATCGGCATTGCGTGGTCTACAGCCACCGCGGTGATGCTGTTCTCCGGCGAGCCTTCTACGACGCGATCGGAATACGTGAGATACACGAGCGTATTGCGCTTCACGTCGACCATACGCACGACGCGCAGCTTCTTGAACACGAGCGAAATACGTTCGCTGAACATCTCTTCCTGCAACGGCAGCTTCTTCGTAAACGAGATCGGACCGACTTGTCGGCACGCGATCGACGCTTCCGCGAGATCCTCGGCGACGCCCACCGCGCCTTTAACGCCGCCCGTCTTCGCGCGCGACACGTAGCAGGCGACCCCGGCCACTTTCGGATCGTCGTACACATCGACCACGATCTTGTGATCGGGGCCAACGAATTTGAATACGGTATCCACTTCGCCGATTTGCTCGGCGCGCGCGGTCACCGCGATCAACACACCGATTATCACTACCCAGTTCTTCATCGAGCGCCTCCTTCTGCCGACTGCAACCACAGCGCGCGCCACCCTTCCGGACCGAGGCGGCGTAACGTTGCGATGTTCGATTCGTATATCGCCGATGTGTCCGGCACCGATGCTACTGCACGATCGACGCTCGCCTGTCGCAACAGGTGCAACATCGGAAACGGCGAACGGTTCGTACAGTTCTCGACATCATCGGGCGCCGTGTCGGCGAACTGATAGGCCGGATGGAAGCTCGCGATCTGAATGACGCCGTCGAGATCGAGCGCTTCGAGGGTCGCGTCGGCAATGTCGAGGAAATCGTTGTAATCGAGGAAATCCCGCAGGACGTTCGGGTGAATCAGCAGCACCGTTTCGCACTCCGACGCGTCGACAACATGCAGACGTCGCAGCTCAACGTCGAGATCCGCCACCAGTTCGTCTTCGGTGCGCGCGGCGCTGACGACGCAACGAACGCCACC
>CAZLDA010000549.1:0-3169 GCA_964557875.1 uncultured Pseudomonadales bacterium
GCGGATCGATACCTGCCTTACCGAGACCGATCAGCAGGTCGGCCAGCTGCGGCGGTGTGAAATACACGGCAGGCCCGCGGCTTCCGCCCGCTACCCAATTCGGTTTGTCGGCGGTGCCCACATTCGTGTTGTACGGTTCGATCATCGCCCCGGTGAGCGCGGGCGCGGCGATGACGCCGTCGAGGAACAGTTTTGCGTTGCGAACGGTGATGCCCGGCGCGCGACCGATCGCCCCTTCGTCGTATTGTTTGGCGGCTGCCACAACAGATGCGATCGCGGCCACAGGATCAGTGCCCTGCGAAGGCTCGATCCGCGGTGCGAAGTGCGCGCGCGCGGTAAGGTTGCCGGCCTTGCGCACCGTTTCAAACGCGGCGAGGTCCTCGTCCGGCGCGATCGCGTCGAGAAACGTCGTGACGCCTTGCGCGCGCATGGCCTTCAACGCGGCTTCGGCGGCGGCCACATTGTCTGCAGCGGTGGGTTGCGGGATCAGCGTTTCGAATACGTTGAACGCAGCGTCTTCGAGCAGGCCGGTCGGCTCGCCCGATGCGTCGCGCCAGATCTTGCCGCCGAGCGGATCTTTCGTATCGGCGGTGATGTTGGCGAGCTGCAGCGCGCGTGTGTTCGCGAGCACCGTGTGGCCGAACGACGAGCGGACGATGATGGGCCGTTTCGTTTTCAACGCGTCGAGCGTTGCGCGGCTCGTGGTAACACCGGCGGGCCGCATGTTCTCCTGGAACCAGCTGACTACTTCCAGCCACTTGTCAGGCTCGTCTGCAGCCGATTCATCCAGGCACTTCTGCACGCGTGCCTGAAATTCACGCACCGTGAGCGACGCGTAGTCGAGCCCGCACTTCAGCAACTGTGCGCCGGCCTGCAACGGGTGCATGTGGCCGTCGACGATGCCCGGCATCAGGAAGCGGCCGTGCAGGTCCACCAGTTCGGTAGAGGCGCCGATCCAGGCGTCGAGCCCGCTGTCGGCACCGACGTAAACGATCTTGCCGTCGCGGATTGCAATCGCCTGCGCGGTGTCGTGCCCCGCATTGGCGGTGAAGATCACGCCGTTTCGATAAGCCCTGTCACTCGGCTTAGATGCATCAGCCGCACGAAGCGGCCCGCTTGCGAACAGACAGACCACCACCACCAGCAACACGCGCATCCGGCAAAGCTCCGCAGGGAAAGGCGGAGCAAGCGTAACGCATATGGATCAGACGGCGAATCCGGGGGGCGCTTCGTATCCGCCGAACTCGCGCTCGAACAGTTGCGCAAAGGCGATGCCGGTGCGGTCTTCGAGCTGTGGAGCGATTGCCTGTATACCGATCGGCAGGCCGGTGACGCTGCCTCGACCGGCCGGGATCGCCGTGGCCGGCAATCCGGCGAGCGACGCAACGCTCATCCATATCGGCTGCGACTTGTACGGAACGCGTACGCCGTCCACCTCGATCGTGCGCTGGTTGATGTCGCTGTGATCGTGCGCGAAGGCGGGCGTCGGCAGAACGGGGCACACCACGATGTCCCATTCCCGGAACAATTCTCGCCATTGATGAACGATGCCGAGCCGCGCGCGATCCATGCCGATCCAGTCGCGATGGCTCGACACCAGACCGCGCAACTCGGCGGCGGCCGGATTCGCTTCTTTTTCTGAGAACGCGGGCGGCATGTGCGCGAGGGCTGCTTTGATGCCTTCGTAGTTGGCTTCGGGCATGTCGGCGCCGAAGAACGCCATCAACAGGTGCACAAAGGCGCGTGAAGTTGCTTCGAGGTCGGGCAATAACCCGGTGCTGCGTCCAACCCGGCAACCGCTGCGTTCCAGACCTGCGGCCACGTTCTGCAGCACCGAGCGTACTTCGTTCGAAAGCGTCACTTGTGGGTGCTCGTCGGTCACGAGCACGCGAAAATCCTTCAGGTGTTCGTGGCGCGGCGGCGGAAGCGAAAGCCGGTATGCAATGGCATCGGCCTCGTCCGGACCTGCAACGACGTCGAGTGCGAGCGCCAGGTCGGACGCGCTGCGCGCCATCGGTCCGAGCACGGCGAAGTCGACGTCTTTGTTCACCGAAAGCACCGGCACGCCGGGCGGCGCGAAACCGCGAGTGGGCACGAGACCGAACGTCGGCTTGTGTGCGAACACACCGCAGCAATGCGCCGGAATGCGCAATGAACCGTTCAGATCAGAGCCGAGTTCCAACGACACGAACCCGGCCGCGAGCGCAGCTGCACCGCCGCCGGACGATCCGCCCGGCGTGCGCGACACGTCCCACGGGTTGTTCGTGGTGCCGTAGAGCGGATTGAACGTCTGCCAGTCGCCGAGTTGTGTGGCGACGTTCGTCTTGCCGACGATCACGGCACCGGCGCGTTCGAGACGCTGCACTGCCACGGCTGTTGCGTTCACGGGAATCGCTTGCGTGCCTGGAATGCCCCATGTCGTTGGCAGGCCCGCGACGTGGATTGCTTCCTTCACCGTCATCGGTACGCCGAGCAACGGCCGCCGTTCGCCGCGCGCGATCGCTGCATCCGCGTTGGCGGCCGCAACGCGAGCGCGCTCGAAATCCCGCACCACCACGGCGTTGATGGCGCCGTCGTGTTTCTCGATCCGTGCGATGCATTGCGTCAACAGTTCGACCGCCGACACCCGGCGCGACTGCAGCGCATCCACCAGTTCGGTCGTCGTCGCGAGTTCCATTCGTCGCGCTCCTCGACTAATGCCAATGACGCCATTGTGGCGGACCTCGCGTACGCTCGAAATGATCCGGCTTGCGGTGGACCTGTCGCCGATTGCGAACCGCTGTTTCCCCTTTAAATGTTCCCCCTTTACGGGGTCGTTGGTACGATTGCACGGGGACAACGATAACGGGGAGAGCACCGATGATGAGACAAATCCTTGCATGCACGGCCGTTTGCGCGGCATTGGCCACCACCGCTTCGGCATCCGACTGGTATCCGTCGCGATATGGCGCGGGCGACACACTGGGTGCCGCGAACAATCTCTCCGCCGATAAGGTGCTGGCTGCCACGCGCCTGGTCAAAACCGGAAAGACCTACTCGCTGGGTGTTCAGACGGGCCCCGATTCGCCCGCATACCCGCCGCGACGTTATTCGATCGCTGTGATTCAACCTGCGCCCGGCGCAGCCGGACTCATCGGTTCGAACCACGCGACCGGCACCGACGATCTGC
>CAZLDA010000550.1:0-2490 GCA_964557875.1 uncultured Pseudomonadales bacterium
ACAACGCGCAGCGGGAATGGACGGCAGAAACACGCTGCTGATCATCGGCTTCGAATCGGCCGAAGTGCCACAAGGCCCGTTCATTCAGGCGGCGGTGCAGATCGCGCGCGACTCCGGCGGCAAGATCGACGACTCTGCAATTCGCATCTCCGACGGTTCCGGTGAGGCGACGGGTCGCGAAGGCGCAGTGGGTGCGTGGCGCGACAGTTTCATCGGCGTGAATGCGGGACTCACGAATGGAATGGGGCTGTTGTCCGATACGTTCGAAACTGCAATCACGTGGGATCGCTGGCCCGAGTTCGACGCGGAAGTGCGCAGCCGGGTAGGGCGCGCCTTGAAGGAAGTGTTGGGCGAGGGCATTTCGCTGTCGTGCCGCTTTACGCACGTGTATCCCGACGGCCCGGCGCCGTATTACTCGTTCTCGGGCGTTGCGAAGCTGGGCGGCGAAGCGCAGCAGTGGCGCGAGATCAAGGAAGCCGCTTCGAACGCCGTAGTCGATTGCGGCGGCACGGTTACGCACCACCACGCCGTGGGGCGTTTGCATCGGCCGGCGTGGGAACGGCAGCGGCCGCCGTTGTTCGCGGAGGCGTTGCGGGCGATCAAGGGCCGTGTCGATCCGAACTCGATCCTCAACCCGGGCGTGTTGCTGGACTGACCCCGTTCAGCCTGCCGGGGTAATCAACACGCCCTTCGACGGCGGCGTTTCGCCCGCGAGCATCTCGAGATATGCGCGCTGCATGGCTTGCGTGCCGTGGTGCTCGATCACTTCCAGCCAGCGTTTAGAGTCGGCGACGAATGCGTTCCACTCCGGCTCGAGTTGCCGTTCGAAGCCGCCCGGACCCCAATCTTTGTTTCGCTTCTGAATCTGCGACGGCGCGAAGAACATCGTCGGCGGTGGTCCAGGCAGGGTGGGTGCGGCGCGCGACGCGTCTTGCCAATGCGTCACGCCAACGGTGCAGCTATGGCGCAACGCGTTCTTGAGATGTTCGTGAACGCGCCTCAAGACCTCGCCGTTGCCCGCCATGTCGACGAAAACGCTCGGCACGTTCGCATCCAGCGACTCGATGCCGTCGTACGTAAGGATCTGGTCGTAGAAGCCGAATCGCTTTACGAACGCCACGTTCGCCGGCCCGGTAAGGCCGACTATCGTCGCGCGGCCCTTTCGTTTGCGCGCGATTTCGAACGCGAGGCCGAGCGACGTCTTGCTCGACGCACTCGACAGGATCACGCGCTGTGATCCAAAAAAACCGTTGTCGTTCAGGAAATCGTCCAGGAGGAAAGACGTGCCGAACAACGGCCGCAACACCATCTGCGCGGACTCGTCGCGGCGATCGCCGTCGGCACGTTGGTATTGGTTGTAGACCGGCGGCAAACCCGCGCGGTGCGCTGTGCCTTCAACGAATCCCTTGGGGCCGATGCGAACCGGTTCGACGACGAGATGAGTACCCATCGGAAAGTAGCCGTAGAAGCGATCGCCGACGGCCATGTCGGCGTGCTTCGACTGCGACACGCGTCCGAAGCCCCACACCGGCACGCGACCCCAGGGTGCAGCCGCCGGAAAGAACTTCCAATAGCCGAGCGCGGAGTCGCCGGCCACCGCATACGTGATGTTGTTGGCGGTGAGGGCGAAACGCTCCACTTCGAGCAGCACTTCCCCATCCGCGCACGCGATGTCATGTGTTTCGAGCCGGGACTTGTGCAGATCGGCCCGGTCTACCAGAAGGTCGGTTGCGTTGATCATGTCATGTCCTTTCTTTGTCAAACGTTGCGCGGACTGTCATTGGAGGTCCCATTTCGGAGCGCTGATCTTCCGGCAAGCCCAGTTGCAAGCGCACCGTCGCGGTCATCGGCGTGTCAGATCATCTCCAATTCGCGACAGAACGTCCGAAACGGCATGACTGTCGCCGCGCCCGATTCGAAGTGCCGTTCGCCCAGGTGAACCTGGTAGAAGCGCGGTATCGAAGTCCGCTGCGCGAAGTAGCGGATCGCGGGGCTTACGTCGCGCTCGCCGGTCTTACATTCCACAGCGAACAGCGGTTTGCGGTTCTTTAGTACGACGAAATCGACTTCGCGCTTATCGGTGTCGCGTAAGTACCGAAGCTCCATGGCGTGACCCTCGGTGTCTTCGACGAAGTGACAGTGCTTCAGCAACTGACTCGCGACGAGGTTTTCGAACCGCGCGCCGCCCTCGGCGGTCATCGACCAATCCCAGAGATAGAGCTTCTGCGACTTCCTGACGGCGCGTATTTTCGGTGATCCGAACGGAGCGATTCGAAATGACACGTAAAGGTTGTCGAGGATCGTGATCCAGCGATCGACGGTCTTGTGATCGACTTGAAGGTCTTCGCTCAGGCTTTTGATCGACAGCGGCGAGCCGACGCGAGCCGGCAGCAGATCGACCAGGTGTTCGAGGAGTGAGACTTCACGGACCTGTTCGAGATCGCGCAGATCATCTCGCACCACGCGCGCGATGCGGTCGCGTTGCCAGAT
>CAZLDA010000550.1:2500-3168 GCA_964557875.1 uncultured Pseudomonadales bacterium
ACTGCAGCAGCGCCTCGAGGTCCGATTGCGTTGCGGCACGATTGAGTTCGCGCAACGAAAACGGATGTAGCCGAAAGTAGCGGTAGCGGTTCGCCAGCGAATCTCCGCCTTTACGGTAATAGTCGAGGCGAGCGGAGCCGGTGACTACGATGCGACGGCGCGATTTCTCGGTGTCGTAAAGTCCCTTCACGAGATTGCGCCAGCGGGCGTATTTGTGAATCTCGTCGAGTACGACGAGCGGCTCGTTCGGTGGTAGCTCCAGTTTTCGCAAGCGCCCTGCTGCCCGCGGATCGTCCCAATTGAAGTACGCGGCGTGTGTCTCGTTCGCGCGCTTACCGATCAGGGACAGCGCCAGAGTCGTCTTGCCGACCTGTCGCGGCCCGCCGATGAACACCATCTTTCGGGCTAGAGCGGCTGCAACGGCTGGTTGCAAATAGCGGGTCTTCGGTGACATGGAGTGGACTCTACTCCACTTTACTCATGAGTAGAGTGGAGTGGATGCCAATATTGACATGAGTGGAGATCACACGTTGCGCGGAATATCCCTGAACGGGCCTGCATCCGAGCGCGGATCCTTCGGCAGGCCGAGTACGCGCTCGCCGATGATGTTGCGCTGAATTTCATCCGTGCCGCCGGCGATCGACGTTGCGGGCACCGACACGAGGATC
>CAZLDA010000551.1:0-3164 GCA_964557875.1 uncultured Pseudomonadales bacterium
GACCGAGCACGCCGCCGACCAACGCGGCGAGCATCAGATATCGAACGGCATACGCCATGGTGCGTTCGTGGTCCGGGGTGACGTGATCGTGAAGAACCACAGTCTAACAGCGCTTGTTGAGCTGAAGCCCAGCGGGACGTCGACGATTGTTTTCGGCCGTCGGATTAGTAGAGTGCAGTCTTTTTTGCGGTGCCGCTTCTGTGCGGTGTGAGGGTCGATGACTCCGGTGGAGCGCTACAACGCCTGTCTCTCGTTGCCCGGGTTCATCGACGACGCCGCTCAGCGCAGTGGGGTACTCAGGCTCGACGACCTGAGTCGTCGGCTGATAGCCGCGCGGGACGACGAACTTTCTCTGGTGCGACGGTTGAAAGCGCGGCTGGTCGGTGATCGAAGAGACGCGATCAAAGGTTTGTACATGTGGGGCGGCGTCGGGCGCGGCAAGACCTTCCTGATGGATCTCTTCTTCGAGTGCCTGCCGTTTCCGGAGAAGATGCGCACGCACTTTCACCGGTTCATGCACCGTGTCCATCGCGACCTGACGCGATTTGCAGGACGCCCCGATCCGTTGCGCCTCGTCGCCGAAGGTCTGGCAAGCGAAGCGCGTGTGCTGTGTTTCGATGAGTTTTTCGTTTCGGACATCGGCGACGCGATGATCCTCGGCGAGCTGTTGGCGCATTTGTTCGACGAAGGAGTCACGCTCGTCGCGACTTCGAACATTCCCCCGCATGCGTTGTACGAGAACGGATTGCAGCGGCGCCGTTTCCTGCCTGCGATCGAACTGATTGAACGCAACACGGAAGTGATGAATCTCGACGGGGGAACCGATTATCGCTTGCGCCTGCTCGAGCAGGCCGAGATCTATCACGAGCCGCTCGATCAACGTGCGGAGGAGTTGCTTGCGGAACGATTCGCGACGCTCGCGCCAGATCATGCAAACGTGGAGAGCAACGTCGACCTCGAAATCGAGGGACGCCCGATACGCTGTCGGCGCTGTGCGGACGACGTCGCATGGTTCGATTTCGATGCGCTGTGCAACGGGCCACGCAGCCAGAACGACTACATCGAACTTGCGCGCATTTATCACGCCGTACTGGTCAGCGACGTCCCGATCTTCACGACGCGAATCGAGGATCAGGCGCGACGCTTCATCAGCCTGGTGGACGAGTTCTACGATCACAACGTGAAGCTGATCGTCTCCGCTGCGGCACCGGTCGAGACTCTGTATCGGGGCGAAAGGTTGGCGTTCGAATTCGAACGTACGCAGAGTCGCCTGCTCGAAATGCGTTCGCGTGACTACTTGTCGAGGACACACCGCGCATGAACGCCGTGGTTTTGTTGTAAAAGCCAAGTCGCTCGGCTAACATTCGCGCTCCAATTTTCCCCGTTCGAAGCGTATCTATATGAAAACTTTGAGTATTCGCGCGCAGGATGTTCGCCACGACTGGCTCGTCGTGGATGCTGCCGACCGTACGCTCGGACGACTGGCGACCGAGATCGCTCATCGGTTGCGCGGCAAGCACAAACCCGAGTTCACGCCGAACGTCGACACCGGCGACTTCGTCATCGTCGTCAACGCCGACAAAGTGCGCGTCACCGGCCGCAAGTTCACGGACAAGATCTACTGGCGTCACACCGGTTATCCGGGCGGTATCAAAGGCACGCCGTTCGAGCGCATGCAGGCGGGACATCCAGAGCGTGTGATCGAGACCGCCGTGCGCGGAATGCTGCCGCACAATCCGCTCGGTCGCGCGATGTTCCGGAAACTCAAAGTGTACGCAGGTCCCAGTCACCCTCACGCTGCTCAACAGCCGAAGACGTTGGAAATCTAATTCATGGCAGTCAAACAAAACTACGGAACAGGCCGGCGTAAGACTTCGACAGCGCGTGTGTTCGTGACCTCGGGGAACGGCGAGATCAAGGTCAACGAGCGATCGCTCGATCAGTACTTTGGACGCGAGACGGCACGTATGGTCGTGCGCCAGCCGCTCCAGGTGGTCGAAGCAGCCGATCGATTCAACGTATACGTGACTGTCAAAGGTGGCGGCGGCTCAGGTCAGGCCGGCGCCATTCGACACGGCATTGCGAGAGCGTTGGTGCAGTACGACGAGACATTGCGTCAGCCGTTGCGTCGCGCGGGTTTCCTGACCCGTGATGCGCGTGAAGTAGAACGCAAGAAAGTCGGATTGCGAAAAGCACGCAAGCGTCCGCAATACTCGAAGCGTTAATTTCCCCGGGGTACCTCTGGTTGCTCGACGAGATCGCCGAGTCGGCATCGTGCTGACTCGCCCCTTAGGAAAAATGGTCTCAGATGCGTTGCAGCATCGCTCAGAGCGGCCGGAGGGTGTGATAGAATTTCGCGCGGTCGTGAGGTTGGCAAATGGAGCGTGGCGATGAGTGGTGACGGGTTCAATAAGCAGCGTCGCTACTTTCTGATTGGTGCCACGTCGGTTGTCGGTGGTCTCGGTGTGGTCGGTGCAGCCGTTCCGTTCGTCAAATCCTGGAATCCAAGTGCCAAAGCACGCGCACTGGGCGCGCCGGTAACCGTCGACTTTTCTCGATTAAATCCTGGCGAAATGCTCGGTCCGATTCCCGCGTGGCGCGGTCAACCGGTGTTCATCCTTTATAGGACGCCAGAAGCACTCGAGACGTTGTCGAAGCTCGACGCGAGCCGCGCAGACCCTGCTTCCGAGCGCGATCAGCAACCGGAGTACGCGAGGAACGAATGGCGTTCGCGTCGTCCCGAGATTGGTGTCTACATCGGCCTGTGTACTCACCTCGGTTGTTCGCCTAAGTACTTCCCCGTAGTCACACCCGAGCCTTTCGATGCGAACTGGGAAGGTGGATTCTTCTGCCCCTGCCACGGCTCGATGTTCGATTTGGCAGGGCGCGTCGCCAAAGGTGTCCCGGCCCCTTCGAACCTTCGAGTGCCGCCTTACACATTCGTTAGCGACAAGGTGGTCACCATCGGAGTCGACGAGGAGCACGCCTGATGCAGCAGTCGCCATCGCCTTCGCGTTTCCCGGCCATGTGGACTTCGTTCATGTCGTGGGTCGATCGCAGATTCCCTGCGACCGAGACCTTCGAATACCACATGTCGAAGTACTACGCGCCGAAGAACTTCAACTTCTGGTACTACTTCGGTGTGATCGCCACCGTCGTGCTGG
>CAZLDA010000552.1:0-3161 GCA_964557875.1 uncultured Pseudomonadales bacterium
CGCGCCGAACATGGACGTGTCGGGCGCACTGCGAATCCTTGGATTCATGGGAAGCCATGTCGAGAGCGGATTCGCCACGCTGCAAGAAGCTGCCGACGTAATCGCCTCTTTTCTCCCGCACCGAACTCGCCCAACCGATTTGAGCGGCCTCGAGAAGAATCTGCGCCGTTCCGACGACGGCAGATACCGATGGCACTGGGACCCGCGGATGCTTGAAGGGTTCGCCGGAGCGGGTGATCCGAACCGGGGCCAGCGACTCGTCGATGCCGCCCGAAACTTGAAACTGCCGGTCCACCTCGTTCGTGGTCAGAGCAGCGAACTCGTGTCGGAAGAGAGCGCGCGGCAATTCCTGGATTTAGTACCGACCGCCAAGTTCACCGATGTTCCGCGCGCGCATCACATGGTTGCGGGAGACCGCAATGACGCCTTTGTCGAAGCAGTCCTCGCCTTTTTGACATCGCTTCCTCCGCGTGACGATCGACCACGGACATGATGGCTCGGACATTCGGTGTTGCATCGTTGCTGACAGTTCTGTTGGGCTGCGGAGCGGAACCGTCGAGTACCCACATAGTCGTCTCGGAAGCCGTGAAAGCCGAACGCAAAGTGACGGTGGAAGCGATTCGCGTCGAGGCGCAGCAGATCAGCACCGTGGTGGTAGCCACTGGCACCATTGCGGCAAAGCAGACGAGCAACATCGGGCCGCTGGTCGAAGGCGTCATCGAGGAAGTGATGGTTCGGGTAGGCGATCGCGTAAAGAAAGGTGATCCGCTGTTTCGCACGCGCGCTGCAATCTATGTCCGTCAAGCCGCCGAAGCGGAGGCCGCAGTGCGTGTCGCCGAAGCAAATTTGCAACAGGCGAATCGCAACTACGCTCGCGCCCTGGAACTCGAACAGAAGCGCTTGGTGTCTCGTGCAGAGCGCGACAACGCGGAGACCGCCGTCAGCATTGCGCGCGCCGAAATCGAACAAGCACGCGCGCGGCGCGATACCGCGCAACAGGAACTGGCGGACACGGTGGTGCGCGCCCCGTTCGACGGAGCCGTGACAGGGCGGACGGTCGATGAAGGCGTCTACATGTCCAACCGCTTCAGTGGAATGGGTAATTCGTCGGTCCTGCAGCTCCAGGAACTCGGCATCGTCGGCGCCATCGTGCGTGCGCCCGAGGCACAAATCGCGTCACTTGGCATCGGCTTGCCCGCCAAGCTCTACGTCGCCGGCTTCGACGAGCCGTTCGACAGTGTCGTGCTGATTCTCAATGACCTGGTCGATCCGGCGACGCGCACGGTGGAACTGCGACTGCCGATCCTGAACCCCGACTATCGTGTCAAGCCGGGCCAATTTGTTCGCGCAGAAATCTCCGCGAACCCAGTCTCCGCCTTGGTCATTCCGTCGGCGGCGGTCCACGGTCTCGGTGATAGTCGGCACGTGTTCGTGATCGAGGGCGACCACGTGAAGCGTCGCACCGTCTCGGCGATCGACCTCGATGGCGAGCAGGTGCAAATCATCTCGGGCGTCGAACAGGACGAGTTGGTTGCGGTTTCTCCGATCGCCTTGGCCGATGGCGATCTCATCATCGCAGCGGAGGGGCCGCGTGTGGCTGGTTGACACATCGGTACGCCGCCCGGTTGCGGCGGTGATGATGAGCGTTTCGCTCGTCGTCCTCGGATGGATATCGCTGGGACGTCTCGGCGTAGATCTCTTTCCCGCGGTCGAGTTTCCGTATGTCTCGATAACGACCCGACTCGAGGGCGCCGGACCGGATGCCGTGGAGACGGAAGTCACCGACGTGATCGAGGAACACGTCAATACCATTTCGGGCATCAAGAAGCTGCGCTCGGTGAGCGCCGAAGGCCTGTCGCAGGTATTCATCGAGTTCGAACTCAACGAGAACGCCGACGCAAAGGCGCAAGACGCTCGCGACAAGGTTTCCCTGGCGCAAAACGAACTACCGGAGGATGCCAAAGTCCCGGTCGTCGAGAAGGTCGATCCGGATGCGGCACCGATTCTGTCCGTCATGATCGCCGGCGATCTGCCGATCGGTGAGCTGACGACGTTCGCCGATCACGTCGTGAAGGAATCGATTCAGCGACTCCCCGGCGTCGGCTCCGTCGCGATGGTGGGCGGGCGCAAACGCGAAATCAGAATCTGGCTCGACGGCGCCAAAATGCGCAGTTTCGGCGTGACGGCGGCCGATGTGGCCGCTGCCGTTCGCTCCGAGAACGCGGAGACCCCCGGAGGTCGTCTGGAGGTCGGCGGCGCTCGCCGTGAGTATGGTGTGAAGACCATGGCCGAGGCGCGCTCGGCGGCAGAATTCGCGGCGCTCGTAGTGGCGTTTCAGTCGAATGGGGCGCCCACACATGTCGGTGACGTCGCTCGCGTAGAGGATGGACTGGAAGACGAACGCTCCTTCGCGCAGCTGAATGGCCGACCAGGCGTCTCGCTTGACGTTCGGCGCCAGTCGGGTCGCAACACTGTCCAGGTGGCCCGTGAGGTAAAGGCCGAAGTGGCACGGCTGGTCAAGATCGCTCCGCCCGGTATCGACATCATCGTCGCGCGTGACGTCTCCCGCTTCATCGAGTCGTCGATTCGAGACGTGCTCTTCGATTTGTCGATAGCGGTAGTTCTGGTCGTTGCAATCACGTTTCTGTTTTTGCTGAGCATGCGCGCCACGTTGATCGTCGCATTGGCGATTCCCACATCGCTCATATCAACGTTCTTCGTCTTCTACCTGTTCGGGTTCACCCTCAACATCCTGACACTGCTGGCGTTGACGGTCGCGATCGGTCTGCTGGTGGACGACGCGATCGTCGTCATCGAAAGCATTCAGCGCGATGTCGACGCAGGACGCGATTCAAGCGTCGCTGCCGTCGAAGGCAGTGAGCGCGTCGGGCTCGCGGTGCTCGCCGGCACGTTTGCGACACTTGCCGTATTCGTTCCGATTGCTTTCATGTCCGGCATCGTCGGTCGTTTCTTCATGCAGTACGGACTGGCCATCGTCTTCTCCGTATCGGTATCACTGCTGGTCGCATTGACACTCACACCGATGTTGGCGTCACGGTTTCTACAGCCGGCCGCCAGCCACTGGCGTGTCTTGAAGCCGATCGAGCGATTTCACAAATACCTCGAGCGGGCCTACGCACGAATCGTCACAGGCGCTGTGA
>CAZLDA010000553.1:0-1419 GCA_964557875.1 uncultured Pseudomonadales bacterium
AGCAGTGCAGTCACGCCGGGAACGTTCGGGCTGCGTCGCACGACGCGAAGCGTGTAGCTCGCGAGAACCAGCGCGATGAGCGATGGCAGCGACCAGACGGTCAGCTGGAACATGACAGCAGCGCTTCCGTGTTCTGCATGCGTAGGCGTAGGTGCGGGAGACTTCGACAGCGTGTTTCAAGGCGTCGAATTGCTCAATCAGACCGCGGACGGAACATGACGCGGTTCACAACTCGGGGTGCGAAAGCGTGACACGAGACACCTGGCACGAGACCGCTACGTTGCGGCAACTGATCGAGTTCGAACGCGCGCGTACGGCACCGCCGGACGGATTTCCGGCCTTTCCGGATTTACCCGGCAAACGCTACACAGACCCGCATTTCTACGCGCTCGAACGCGAACACCTGTGGCGCAAATCGTGGCTGTTCGCGGGCCATCTCGACGAAATTCCGGAGCCTGGTTGCTACAAACTTTTCGATTCGGCTCAACAGAGCGTGGTGCTCCTTCACGCCGACGACGGTCAGGTGCGCGCCTTCTACAACACATGCCGTCATCGCGGCGCCGCACTCGTACGCGAGCCGTACGGCAAGGGCAGCAAGCTGGTGTGCGGCTATCACGGCTGGGTTTACGACCACGCGGGATCGCTGATCGCGTTGCGCGACGAGCGCGACTTCGTCGGCCTCGACAAGTCGTGTCGTTCGCTCTATCCGGTACGGATCGAACGCCTCGGCAAGTTCCTGTTCGTGAATTTCGACGCCGACGCGCGTCCGCTCGAGGAGGAATTCGCGCCGTTTCTGCCGCAGTGGCGCCAATTCCAGTTCGAGTCGCTGCGCTTCGTGAAGAAGGACCGCTTCGAGTTGAACTGCAACTGGAAGATCGCGATGGAAGCGAACATGGAGGTGTATCACGTGCCTTCCATCCATCCGACTACGGTATCGCCGCTGCTCGACCATCGCGGCAACGTGAATACGTTGTACGCCGGCGGCCACGGTCGCATGGTGGCGCCTTCGCGCGCGCCGCGCGGGCAGAACGAGAGCTTCGACGATCGTCCCGAGATCGAGACGGTGGGCGAGATTGCGCGCACGTGCACGTTGTCGTTCAACCTCGTGCCGAATCTCGTTTCGCCGATGAGCGCGAAGGGATTTCCGATCATGGCGTTCTGGCCCACCGGGCTGAACACGACGACGCTCGAGGTGTCGTGGTACGGCAAGGATTGGGCGCCTGCGGAGAAACCGGCCGCATGGGAACTGTATCCGCAGTTCTTCAACGACGTGGTCGCGGAAGACACGCAGTTCGGCAACTGGATTCAAAAGTCGGTGGAATCGTATGCGTACGACGGAGTGCCATTGAGCTACCAGGAAGCGCGCATCTATCACTGGCACCAGGCCATCGACGCGATCATCGGCGTGGAGCGCATTCC
>CAZLDA010000553.1:1519-3156 GCA_964557875.1 uncultured Pseudomonadales bacterium
CAGCGACAAACGCGCTCTGCAGGCATCAGCTATCAGGAACTCATCAGCCGCGACGTAGTGCCGCCGCCGCGCACGCTGACGCTCGAGAACAAGTTCGAGGGTCCGCCTACAACGGTTCCGGTGAGCCGCTACACGACGCAGGCGTTCCACGACCTCGAAATGCGCAACATGTGGCCGAAGGTGTGGCAGATGGCGTGCCGCGAGGAGCAGATTCCGAACGTCGGCGATTACACCACCTACGAGATCGGCAGCTACTCGATCATCGTGGTGCGCACCCAGCAGGGTTTTCGCGCGCACCACAACGTGTGTCGTCACCGCGGCCGGCGCCTGTGCGATGCCGACGGGCACGCATCGAGCTTCATCTGTCCGTTCCACGGCTTCAGCTGGAATCTCGACGGCTCGTCACGCTCGGTGACATCGGAGTGGGATTTCCCGCACATCGACAAGAAGGACTTCAGTTTGACGCCGGTGCTCTGCGACACGTGGGGCGGCTGGGTGTTCATCAACATGGATGTCAAAGCCGAACCGCTGGCGAAGTTTCTCGGCGATCTGCCCGAGCACTTTGCGGTGTGGAAGCCGGAGGAGCGTTACATCGAGGCACACGTCGCCAAGGTGATGGCGTGCAACTGGAAGGTCTGCCAGGAGGCGTTCATGGAGGCGTTTCACGTCATCCATACGCACCCGCAGATTCTCGTTGGTATCGGTGACGAGAATTCGCAATACGACGCGTGGGGAAATTTCTCGCGCGCCATCACGCCGAACGCAACGCCGAGTCCACACCTCAAGTTCGAACCGACCGAACAGGAGTTGTTCGATTCGGTCACGATGCGCTATCTCGATCAACCTGCTCTCGGTGAGGTTCCGGCCGGGATGACGGCGCGCGCAATGATGGCGGCCGGCGGACGTATGGGCCTTCAGCCGATCGTTGGCGACAACACGCCGATCTCCGATGCGTGCGTTTCCGACAGCATCTACTACACGCTGTTTCCGAACTTCCATCCGTGGGGCGGCTACAACCGCATCGTGTATCGGTTCCGTCCCTATCAGAACCGTTTCGATAAGTCGGTCATGGAGTGTTACTACCTGAGCCCATTCAGCGGCGAGCGCCCGGCGCCGGCGAAAATGCACTGGCTGGAAGAAGACCAACCGTGGACCGACGCCCCCGAGCTCGGCTTGTTGGCGAAAGTATTCACTCAGGACACGTTCAACCTGCCGAAGGTACAACTCGGGCTGGAGGCGGCTCAGTACGACAACATCGTGCTGGCGAACTATCAGGAAACGAAGATCCGCCACTTCCATCATCTGCTGAAGAACTACCTCTGATGGAGCCGGACGCGGTGCTCGGCGCCGCGTCCGATCCCGGTTAGGCAGATTCAGGACATGCAGTCGCGGCTCAGCGCGAAGATCTGCAACTCACCCAACTCCCCATCGAGCCGCGAGTCGTTGTTCACCGCGTTGCGCGCTAGCGCTTTCGCTCGCAACCGCGCGTCGTCGAGAAACTGCCCGTAGAGACGGGCGCGTTCCGTCGACGAGCGGGCAGTGGGTTCGATCCGCCCGGCGCTCAGCGCCGCTTCCAGCGACAAGTGTTCGTACTGCGCGCGCGATTTCGCGTGCGTCCACGTACCCGTTTCGAGTTC